>DASQDO010000391.1:0-7141 GCA_035634135.1 Actinomycetota bacterium | reverse complement strand
CGTCGCGGCCGCGGAGCATTCCGCCGCCGCCGCCGAGGGGACTCTCGACGTCGCACAGAACGCGCTGCGGGGGCCGGACAAGGTCATCGCGAAGGACCCCGACGACCCCGAAGGCGGCGGGCGCATCAGGCTCGACCGCATCGAAGCGATAGCGCGCACGATCACCCAGGTGCGCAAGGAGATCCGCAGCGCGCGTGACGAGCTGAAGGCAGTCGACCTCGACAACCTTCCCAAGGCCGGCCGCCGCGCCGTGAAGGACGGGATCGACAAGGCGCATAAGACGACGGAGCTCCTCGCCGACGTCGAGGACGGCTTCGCGATCCTGCCGGCGATCCTCGGCGCCGAGGGCCGCCGGACGTACGTGCTCGGGATGCAGAACTCGGCCGAGCTCCGGGGCACGGGCGGTGCGCTGCTCCAGTTCGCGATCTTCACGATCGACGACGGCAAGCCCGAGTTCTCGAAGAAGAGCAGCACGGTGTACGACGTCGACAAGGACCGGCAGCAGCTCTCGATCCCGCTCCCCGAAGACGCCTGGTACGTCGCGGGGATCCCGGACGCGCAACGGTTCGGCAACGCGAACTGGTCGCCGGACTGGCCCCTGTCGGCGGAGATCACGATCGACTACGCGCAGGCCAGTGCGGAGCTGAACCCGGAGGCCGCCACGATCCCGGTCGACGACGTCGACGGGTTCATCGCGGTGGACCCGGTCGCGATGGAGAAGCTGATGCCGGGGGTCGGGCCCTACACCGCGGGCAAGCGCGAGGGCCGGACGGTCTACGTGACGGCGAACCGGCTCGTCGACTTCGTCCTCTACAAGGCGTACGCGAAGTACCCGAACCAGAAGTACCGGAGGGCCCGCCTGCGCGACATCGTCGACGGCTTCTACGAGAACGTCTTCAAGCCGAAGCACCCGACCGAGCTGATCGACGGCTTCGGTGCAGCCCTCGCCGAGAAGCACATGCAGATCTGGATGACCGACCCCGCCGAGCAGGCGTTCGTCGAGCAGATGAACTGGGACGGCGCGATCCGCGCCGCGCGAGGCACCGACTACCTGTACGTCGTCGAGCAGAACGTCGGCGGGAACAAGTTCGACTACTTCGCGGAGAACTCGACCTCGATGGACGTGACGGTCGAGGGCGACGACGCGATGGTGTCGACCGAGACGCGCACGCGCAACGGCGTGTTCCTGCCCCAGCCCCGGTGGTCCGCCGGCGACTCGGCGCGCGACGGGCTGCACTGGCCGATGGTGAACGTCTACGTGCCGCTGGAGGCCGAGCTGATCGGGGCCGCGTACGAGGGCGAGCGGGAGTCGACCCCGCCCAACCTCGTCTTCGAGACCGACACCCCGACCGAGCATGTCGAGAAGGGCAAGAAGGTATGGTCGGCGACGTTCCGGATCCCGCCGGGTGAAGAAGCCGCCATGCGTCTCGACTACCGGGTCCCCGGCGTCGTGCGGTCACGTGAGGGCCGTAGGGTCTACAGGCTGATCGTGCAGCGCCAGCCGAAGGTGCGGCCGGAGCAGCTGACGATCACGTTGACGCTTCCCGAGGGGGCCCGTCGCGTGGACGCGAAGGGATGGAAGCGCAAGGGCGACGTCCTCACCTGGGACAAGCCGTTGAAGACCGACCTCGAGCTGGAGGTGTCGTGGCAGGAGTGAGAGCCGTAGTCCTCGCCGCAGGACGCGGCGTGCGGATGGGCGGCGGCCTCGTGCCGAAGACGCTGTTGCCCATGGGCGACGAGCAGCCCCTGCTGTCGTACATCCTGCGGGGCTTGCGCAGCGCGGGCATCTCCGACCTCATGGTCGTGACGGGTCACGGCCGCAGCCACCTCGAGGAATACGTCGGCGAGCACTGGGCCGGTGACAAGCCGGCGTTCGTGTTCAACGCGCGCTACGCGTCGTGGGGGAACTTCCACTCCGTGCGCGTCGCGCTCGACCAGTCGCCCGGCCAGGACGTGCTCGTCGTGAACTCCGACGTCGTCGTCGCCCCGGACGTGTACGCGCGGGTCGTCGCCGGCGACGGCGACCTCGTGCTCGCGGTCCAGAAGAAGATGCGTCTCGACGAAGAGGACATGCGCGTCCAGCTCGACCGCCGCGACGTCAAGGCGATCGGCAAGGGCATCCCGATGGGCCTCAGCCACGGCGAGTACGCGGGGGTCTCGCTGCTGCGTCCGGACGCGGCGCGCGCCTACCTCCACGCCGCCACCAACAACGAATGGCGCAGCGTCACCGACGTCTACTACGAAGACGTCTACGCGGCGATGATCCCGCTCGTGCGCGTGACCGCGGTCACGGTGCGCGAAGGCGAGTACGCGGAGGTCGACGAACCGTCGAACGTCCCGGACGCGATCGAGGTCATCGCGACGCACCAGAGCGCCTGGAGCGCGACGGCCTGAAAGTGGACTTTCCCGCGATCCACGTCTACGACGCGACCCCCGACGAGGCCGACGCAGGCCGGCACCTCGGGCGGACGCTCGCCGAGCTCGGGATCGAGACCCCCTTCGTCGTCGCCTCGGTCCACGGCAAGGGGCTCGCGGCCGAGCTCGACGCGGGTGACGATGCGGTCGTGGTCCCGATCGCGGGGGCGGACCAAGCATGGGCGCTCGAGGTCGGCGCGAGGGCGCAGCGGATGGGCGCCGACGCCGTCGTCGCCATCGGCGGAGGGCGTTGCCTCGACGTGGGCAAGCTCGCAGCCGGGCGCGCGGGCGTGACGATCGTGAGCGTCCCGACCCAGCTCTCGCACGACGGGATCTGCTCGCCCGTCGCCGTCGTGCCGGACGAGACCGGGCGCGCCGAGAGCATCCCTGCGATCGTCCCGCGCGCGGTCTACCTCTCCCTGCCGACGCTCGTCGGCGCGCCGCCCGCGTCGGTGGCGGCCGGGATCGGCGACCTGCTCGCGAACCCACTGGCACTGCGCGACTGGGGCCTCGCGGTCGAGCGCGGCATCGACGAGGCCGACCACCGCGCCTGGGACATGTCCGCCGAGTCGTTCGCGCTCGTCGAGCCGTACCTCGACGCCGATCCGTCGCAGAGCATGGGCGACCCGGCCTTCATGCGGACGCTCGCCGACGCGCTCGTGCTGTCGGGCATGGCGATGATCCAGGCGGGGACGTCGCGGCCCGCTTCCGGGGGCGAGCACGAGATCAGCCACGCGATCGACGAGCTGTACGGGGGCCGGGCGCTGCACGGCGCGCAGGTCGCGTTCGGGTGCATCGTCTCGGTCCGGCTCTACGGCGAGGACCACGGACGGTTCCGGGAGAGGCTGCGGCGCCTCGGGCTCCCGCAGCACCCGCGCGACCTCGGTCTCACCCTCGACGACGCGGTCCGAGTGCTGCTCCATGCGCCCGAGACGCGGCCGGGCCGCTACACGATCGTCGAGGCCGCGGGGCTGGACGAGGCCGCCGCGCGCACGGTCATCGGCGACATCTGGGCCGAGTCCTAGACTGCGCGTCATGCCGTCAAGAGCAGCCGTCATCGGTCTCGACGGGGCCGCATGGCACCTCCTCGACCCCATGATCGAAGCCGGCGCGATGCCGCGCCTCGGCGCGCTGCGCGACAAGGGGGCGTGGGGGACGCTCCTGTCGACGGTCCCGACCTACACGCCGCCGGCGTGGACCTCCGCCGCGACCGGCGTCAACCCCGGCCGCCACGGGATCTACGGGTTCATCGCGGGCAACGCGCAGAGCGACCGCCAGGAGCTCGTCCACTCCGGGATGATCAAGGCCCCGGCGATCTGGGAGATAGCGAACGACCAGGACGCCCGCGCCGGGATCTACAACCTGCCGCTGACGTACCCGCCGCGGCCGCTCGACGGCTGGATGGTCTCCGGGATGATGACGCCCGGGTACGGCGAGCAGCTGAAGGGCTTCGCCTCCTGGAGCGGGACCGGGACGAACGCGCAGCTCGAACAGCGGATCCTCGAGTGGGCCCCGGGCTACGTCGTCGACGTCTCGGCGAACTACGAGACCGACTGGCGCGACGACGGGCTCGCGCGGAGGGCTCTCGCTTCCATCCGCCAGCGCGAGGCGGTGCTGAAGGGCCTCCTCGAACTCGACCCGCCGGACGTCACGTTCACGGTCCAGGAGGCACCCGACCGCCTGCAGCACGTCTACTACCGGTACATGGACCCGCGCGACCCGCTGTACGGGTCGCCGGACGGGGGCCGCATCCGCGACGCCGTCGTCGAGTGCTTCGCCGCGATGGACCGCATCGTCGGCCTCCTCGAGGACTACGCCGGAAGCGTCGTCGTGTGCTCGGACCACGGCTTCACCGCGTGGGAGGTGTCGGTCCACGTGAACGCGCTGCTCGAGCAATGGGGCTACCTGAAGCTCAAGGGAAGCGGGAAGGCGATGCAGTCGGGGCTCGCGCGCAAGATGGTCCCGCTGGCGAAGCGCGTGCTGCCGCGCAAGCTCGCCCGCCAGGCGAAGGGCCGCACGTTCGCCGCGATCGACTGGGAGCGCACGACCGCGTTCGCGTCGCCGATCCCCCAGCAGGGAGTGTTCGTGAACGTCGCGGGCCGCGAGCGCTTCGGGATCGTCCCGCCGGAGAAGCTGGACGCGCTGAAGGACGAGCTGACGCAGAGGTTCCTCGAGCTCCGCGACCACGAGGGGAACCCCGTCACCGACCACGTGCACCGCTCGGAGGACGTCTTCCACGGAGACGCCCTCGAGGGCGCGCCCGACGTGCTACCCGTGCTGCGCGACCACCGCTACGAGCTCGACGACGAGCTGTTCCACAAGGAGCCGTTCACCGACCTGAGACATCTGCCTCGCGGCGTCCACCACCCGGACGGGATCGTCGTCGTCGCCGGGCCCGGCGTACGGCCGGGCCGGATCGAGGGCTCGGTGGCGGACGTGACGCCGACCGTGCTGTACCAGGCGGGCCTGGCGGTGCCGGAGGGCCTCGACGGGCGGGTCCTGGAGGACGCGTTCGAGGCCGGGACGCTCGCGGATCGGCCCGTCGCGAGCACCGCGGCCCTATCATCGTCGGACAAGGACGAGACCTCGCCGTACTCGGAGGACGAGGAAGCGCTCATCGAGGAGTCGCTGCGGGGGCTCGGCTACCTCTAACCGACGGAGAGGCATGGCCCAGACCGCAACGAGACCGGAGCGCGCGGACCACACGCCCGCTCCGGCCCCCGCACCGAGGACGGCCGGCAAGCGGATCGCGCTGCGCGTGCTCGCCGACGCGTTCGCGGTCTCGGCGGCGCTCTTCCTCGCGACGGCCATGCGGTTCGAGATGTTCGAGGGCGCGCCCGCGGCACGCTTCGACTACACGTCGATCACACTCGTCGCGACGCCGGTGTGGATCGTGCTGTTCTGGCTCTACGGGCTGTACGAGCCGCGCCAGGTCCTCGGCCCGGTCAACGAGTTCAAGCAGGTCTTTCACGGCGTGGTCGCCGGAACGGTCGCGATCTTCATCGCGGACTCGGTCTTCACGCTCAACCTCGCGCGGCTGTGGGCGCTGCTCGCGCTCGCGTGCGGCATGGTCGTCGTCGGCGGCGAGCGGCTCGCCGTCCGCAAGGTCCTGCACTTCCTGAGGCGCCGGGGCGGCGACACGACGCGCACGATCGTGCTCGGCGCGAACCACGAGGCGCGCACGGTCGCGCGCACGCTCCAGCGCGAGGCGTGGCTCGGCTACTCGATCGTCGGCTTCGTCGACGACTCGGCCCCCGCGGGCCACGAGCTCGCGGACGGCCACGTCGTGCTCGGCGGCACGTCCGAGCTGAAGGACCTCGTGCAGCGCCACCGGGTGCGCCTGGTCCTCGTGGCGGCGACCGCGTTCGACACGGGGCGCTTGAACCGGCTGTTCTGGGAGCTGCAGGACTGCGACGTCGACCTGCAGATCACCTCGGGGACGATCGACCTGATGGCGTCGCGGATGATCGTGCAGTCCGTCGCCGGCGTCCCGCTGATCTACGTGCGCAAGACCGGGATGGACAAGATCCAGCGCACGCTCAAGCGCTCGCTGGACGTCGCCGGCGCCATCGCCGGGCTCGTGCTCCTGTCGCCGTTCCTCGCCGTGATCGCGCTCAAGATCCGCCGCGACTCCCCCGGCGGGCCGTTCTTCGGACAGATACGCGTGGGCCGCGACGGCGAGCTCTTCAAGTGCTGGAAGTTCCGCACGATGTACGAGGACGCGGAGGCGCGCCGGGCCGAGCTCGAGCACCTCAACGAGGGGCCGGGGCTCCTCTTCAAGCTCGCCGACGACCCGCGCGTGACGAAGGTCGGCAAGGTGCTGCGGCGCTACTCGCTGGACGAGCTCCCGCAGCTGTGGAACGTGCTGCGCGGCGAGATGAGCCTCGTAGGGCCGCGCCCCGCGCTCCCGAGCGAGGTCGAGCAGTACGACGACTGGGTGCGCAACAGGCTGAAGGTCAAGCCGGGGATGACGGGGCTGTGGCAGGTGAGCGGCCGTACCGAGACCAGCTTCTCCGACTACGTCCGTTACGACCTCTTCTACATCCAGAACTGGTCGCTGTCGCTGGACCTGTGGATCCTGTGGCGGACGCTACGCGCGGTCTCGACGGCCGAAGGCGCGCACTAGAACGACGGGATACGCTGACCTCATGCTCGAAGAGATCCTGGTCTCCGTCGTCGACGATCGGCCCGGGATACTCGCCGAGATCGGCGAGCTCCTCGGCCGGGCCGGCGTCAACATCGAGACCCTCGCCGCCACGAACATCGACGGCAAGGGCGTCATCCACCTCGTGGTCGACGACGGCGAGGACGCGGGCGAGGTGCTGGCCTCGAACGGGTTCGAGGTCGCCGGGTCGCGTGAGGTCCTCACCGCGACGCTCGAGGACCGTCCCGGCGAGCTCGGCCGCTACTGCCGGCGCCTCGCCGAGGCCGGCGTCGCTATCTCGTCGGCCTACGTCGCGAAGCGCGCGGGCGGCGAGAGCGAGCTGATCCTGGCCGTCGACGACAAAGAGGCCGCTGCCGGCGCCTGATCCGAAGCCCCGCTAACGGCCTTCGGCCTGCTCCTCTTCCCAGAACAGCACGAGCGTGCGCTCGATCCGGTCCATGAGGTCCTTGCTCGGGTACTTGGTGATCTCGACGCGCTCGAGCATGAGGTCGACGAACTGCATCGCTCGGTCTCGGGTCTCGGACGGCATTCGGTCCCCCTTCCTGTAGATGCGTCGCGCAT
>DASQDO010000390.1:0-2301 GCA_035634135.1 Actinomycetota bacterium | reverse complement strand
AGCGGCCGTCCGCTTCACGAACGTCCCGTCGTTCGTGTGGGACACGGGCGTCGGCGTCGAGACGAGAGCCGGGACGATCGCATGTGACGTGTCGTACGGCGGCGCGTTCTACGCGTCGGTCGCGGCCGGCGACGTGGGGCTGCGCGTCGCGAAGGAGGACCTGCCGCGGCTGATCGAGGTGGGACGCGAGATCAAGCAAGCGATCGAAGGCGCGCACGACGTCGTCCATCCCGACGAGCCCGAGCTGCGCGGCGTCTACGGCGTGATCTTCTTCGAAGAAGCTCCTGCGGACGGCCACGCGCTCGGGCAGCGCAACGTCACGATCTTCGCCGACGGTGAGGTCGACCGCTCTCCGTGCGGGAGCGGGACGAGCGCGCGCCTCGCGCTCCTCGACGCGTCGGGCGAGCTTCGGCGTGGCGACACCCTTCGTCACGAGAGCATCGTCGGCAGCGTCTTCACCGCGCGGGTGTCTGGCGAGACCGACGGCGGCGTGATCACCGAGGTCGAGGGCAGCGCGTACCGAACGGGTGCGCACGAGTTCTTCCTGGATCCCGCGGACCCCGTCCGGACCGGCTTCCTGCTCCGTTGACGGCCGTTCCGTACGTCGACGCGGCGGAGCTGCGGCGTCTCGTCCCGATGGAGGCCGCGATCGACGCGCTGGAGCGGATGTTCACCGCGAGCGACGTCGAGGTGCCGCAGCGGCAGCACCTGCCGGTGGGGCCGGGCGAGCTGCTACTGATGCCGGCATGGGGGCCGGAGGGCGTGGGCGTGAAGCTCGTGACGGTCAATCCGTCGAACCCGGCAGCCGGAAGGGCGCTCCTCAACGGCGTCTACGTGCTGTTCGCGGCGGACTCCTTGGAGCCGGTCCTGATGATCGACGGCGCCGCGGTGACCGCGCTGAGGACGCCGGCCGTGTCGGCCCTCGCGACGAAACACTTGGCGCCACCCGAGGCCCGCCGGCTCCTCGTCTTCGGAGACGGAGCCCAGGGACGCGGGCATGTCGAGGCGATGCGGGCAGTGAGGGAGATCGAGTCCGTGACGGTCGTGACGCGTGTCCAGGGAGACCCCGGCGACGTGGCCCGCGCGGACGTCGTCTGCACGTGCACGACGAGCGCGACGCCCCTGTTCGACGGGAGCCTGCTGCGCCCGGGCACGCACGTCAACGCCGTCGGCGCGTACAAGCCGGCGGCGCGTGAGCTCGACGACGCGACCATCCGGAGGGCCGCGGTCTATGTGGAGGACCGGGATGCGGCCCTCGCGGAAGCTGGCGACGTCGTCCAGCCGATCGAGTCGGGCGCGCTCGACCCGGCTTCGATCCGGGACCTGCGGGAGCTGATCGCCGAAGGCCGCCCGGACGCGGACGTCACGGTGTTCAAGTCGGTGGGCCTGGCGTCGGAAGACCTCGCCGTCGCGGTGGCGGCCCTCGCAGCGCTCGGCTAGTCCAGCGCGTTCACGACCGCCGCCGCGGCCTCGTTCGCCTGCCGGATGCAGTCCGGGATCCCCGAGCCGCGGTAGCCGGCACCGGCGAGGAAGAGCGGCCCCTTCTGGGCGAGCGCAAGCTCCGCACCCGTCACCCGGTCGAGGTGTCCGACCGTGTACTGCGGCAGAGCGTTCTCCCAGCGCGTGACGAGATGGGAGCGGGGCGATCCCGTGAGGCCGAGCATCGCGGCGAGGTCGTCGTGCACCCGCGCCACCAGGTCGTCGTCGTCGAGGTCGAGCGCGTGGTGTCGCCCGCTCCGGCCCACGACTGCGCGCAGGATGAACCCGTCGGGGAGCGACGACGCGGGCCACTTCGTCGAGTACCACGTGCACGCGGCGATCGTGCGAGCCTCGGCGCGGGGGACGAGCATCCCGCTGCCGTTCTTCGGCGGCGCCCCCGCGGACGACGGGTACGCGAGCGCGACGACCGCGACCGACGCGTACGGGATCGAAGCGATCGCGCCGGCGGCCCCCGCGTCGAGCGACTCGACCTGGCGCGCCGCTGCATGCGCGGGCGCGGCGAGGACGACCGCGTCGGCTCTTAGCTCGCCGGACGCCGAGACGACGCGGAACTGCGCGCCCTCGCGCTCGACGCTGGACACGGGGCTCCCGACCCGGACGTCCGCGTGCAAGAGCTCGGTCTTGAGCGCCTGCACGAGCCGCGTCATCCCTCCGACAGGTGCCATGAAGACCGGGGTCTGGGGCCGCTCGGGCTTCCACGCCCGGAGCCCGAGCACGAGGCTGCGGTGGCGACGGGCGATCGTGTCGAGCTCGGGCGCCGCCGCGGCCAGGCTCATCTCGTCCGCGTCGCCCGCGCGCGTC
>DASQDO010000389.1:0-3975 GCA_035634135.1 Actinomycetota bacterium | reverse complement strand
GATGGCGACCGCCGCGACCCGGCGGCCCAATGCGAGCCCCTCGGTGACGTCGCTGCGGTAGGCGACGCCGGCCCAGAGGCGTGACTGCGCGGCCTGCTCGGTGAGCCGCTCGAACCTCCCCTCCGGCGCGTCGGGGAACAGGTAGCGGAGCAACGCGCCCGCCGCGCCCGCGGTCACGGCCCGCTCGTCGGGATACGAGGTCCCGCCCGCCCGCACCGCCTGGTCGATCCGGTCGTCCAGCCTCCTGGGCCGCTTGCGGGAGTACGTGCGCCGCGCGTCCTCCGCGGCCTCGAGCGCGTCGTGCAGACCGAGGTGCAGGACCGCGAGCGCCCTCGCCGAGCGCGTCGGGAAAGCGCCCGCGCGCTGGCTCCGGATCGTCTCGAGGGCGACGCGCGTCCACGGGATCGTGGCCGGGCCCTCGCCCCAGCGCCGTGCGATCCGGACCTGCCGGGGCGTGCGGTCGCGCTGGAGACGCAGCAGCTCGCGCAGCTCGGCCCCCGTCTGCGCGGAGTCGTCCGCGGGAGGGGGGCCGGGGCGGAACTGGCCGTAGCTCTCGACGAACCAGGGGTCGTCCTCGGGCTCGAACGCGGCCCCCGCGGGAGCAAGCGCGGCCGCCGCGACGAGCAGGCCCGTCAGGAGAGCGACGCGCCTCACCCGCGCGGCTCCGCGATCGCGATCAATCGGTCCCCCGCCACGTCGCGCAACGTCTGCACGCGGCCCGACGGCCACTCGATGCGCAGCGAGTCGACCGTGCGGCGGCGGCCGAGCCCGAAGTGGACGACGGGGTCGCTCCCGCCGCCGAGCCCGACCGAACCGCAGAAGACCTGCCGGAGCAGCTTGGCGCGACCGACCCGCGCGACGAGCGTCGCTCCGCACGCGTCGCGGTTGCTCGTCGTGCCCACGAGATCGACCTCGAGCCAGTGCCGGGGGCCGAGCGGCGTCACGTTGCGGTACAGGATCGGACGGCCTCCCTGGTTGACGACGTAGAGGTCCATGCGGCCGTCGCGGTCGTAGTCCGCGAGCGAGAGCCCGCGGCCCACGCCGTCGTCTGCGGCCCCGCCGGCCGCGCTGAGGTCCGCGAAGCGCCCGCCGCCCACGTTCACGAACGTCGCGTTCGGCTGCGGCTCGGGACGGTTCTCCTGCGCCAGCGAGCCACCGACCACGTAGAGGTCCTCCCAGCCGTCGAGGTTCAGGTCGTTGAACGCGAGCCCCCACGTGATCGCCTTCTCCCTCACCCGCTGGTTCGGCCGCCCCACGCCGGCCCGCGCGGCCACGTCGCGGAACGTCCCGTCACCGCGGTTGCGCATCAGGGCCGTCGCCTCGATGTTGGACAGCGCCATGTCGAGGTCGAGGTCGCGGTCGTAGTCGCCGACGGCGATGCCCATCGTGTTCATGTGGAGCGCGGTTCCGGACGCGACCGACACGTTCGTGAAGGTCCCGCCGTCGTTGCGCCACAGGTAGTTGCCCTCCGGGCGCGGGCCGCCGAAGTCGTTCGCCAGGTACAGGTCGACGTCTCCGTCGCGGTCGTAGTCGAACCACGCGCCCTGGAACCCCGCCCCCGTCGTCGAGCCGGTCGACTCGAGGAGCTCCGTCCGGTCGGTGAACGTCCCGTCACCCTCGTTGTGGAACAGCGCGTCGTCGAAGTACGTGTAGTCGGAGCTTCGCCCACAGCGCGCCCAGTTCACGACGAACAGGTCGAGGAGGCCGTCGCCGTCGTAGTCGCCCCACGACGCGCTCGACCCCGGCCCCGGCTCCGCCACCCCGGCTGCGGGTGCGACGTCGGCGAAGTTCCCGGACCCGTCGTTCTCGTACAGGCGGTTCGGGCCGTCGTTGACGACGTACAGGTCCTGGTCCGAGTCGTTGTCGTAGTCGGCGAACACGGCCGCGACCGCGTCGTCGTCGGCGGCCGCGACCCCGCTCTCCCCCGCCACGTCGCGGAAGTGGCCGGCGTCGTTCAGCCACAGCTGCGACGGCCCGTCCTGGTGCGGCAGGAAGAGGTCGAGGTCGCCGTCTCCTTCGACGTCGCCCCAGGCGGCCCCCGCGGAGTACCCGTCGCATTCGATCTCGGCGCGGTGCTCCGTCGCGAGCCCGACCGACTCGGTCACGTCGTCGAACGCCGGCGCTACGACGGGCGGGTCCGTCACGCGGAACGTCAGGTCCGGGACCTCGACCGCGGAACGCACTGCGACGCGGAAGCGACCGCGCTCGGAGAACCATTGCGCCGTCGTCACCTGCCCGCGTATCCGGAGCGTCGAACCCCCGGCGACCGAGCCCGTCCAGCGGTCGAACGCGACCGCGTCCTCGGGCCGTCCCTGCGGATGCACCTCGAAGGAGAGCGACAAGGTGACCGCCCCCGAGGACGGGTTGTCGACGACGGCGACGTATCGCAACGGGAGGCCTTGGGGCACCGTCCTGCCGGCGGGCGTGCTCCACGCGACGGCGACCCCGGCCGTTTGGGCCCCGGCGGGGACCCCGGCCGCGAGCAGGCCGGCCGCGGCCAGGACAGCGCCGGAACGAGTCCGGGGGGGCCTAGGCGGCCCCCCCGGAAGGAAACTGATCACGAGAAGGAGGCTCTACCCCGCGGGCTTCGGCTCGGAGACGACGCCCTTGCCGCCGCCACCACCCCCGCCGCGAGGCGTGCGAATGCGGACCCGCTTGAAGCCCGTGACGACCTGCTCCAGGACCTGGACGTCCTGCGAGAGCACCTTCTGCTTGCGTCCACCGCGCAGGCGGGCCATCAGCTCGTTGTTGTGCGGCCCCTCCTCTAGCGCCGTGATCAGCGCGGCCAGGGAGTCGACCTCTTCGTCGCTCTCGCAGTTCTCGCCGAAGAAGAAGCACTCCTCGCCGGGACCTCCGGCCGAGCCGCCCGTGATCTCGATCACGGACTCGCCGCGCAGCTTCTGGGGCAGCCTGATCGCGAGATCGACGACGAGCTCCTCGGTCTCCTCGAAGTCCGTGAGCACGACCTGCATGCCGATGAGGTCGCCGGGCCGTGCCTTCAAGCGCCTGCGCTCGAGGTAGTCGCCGCCGTTCAGCGACACGAGGACGTCGTGGATCCGGTAGAGCTCGACGTCCTCCTTCACCGTCATGTCCATGTCGACCGACGTGAACTTGATCTCCTCGAAGTCGTTGCCGAGAAGCGTGAAGAGGTTGCCGAGGATCTCGAACGCGGAGCCGAACGCGACGTCGAACTCGTCGGCGTACATGTTCTGGCGTGTCAGCGTGAACGGCCCGGTCGTCTCGCCGACGCCCTGGATCGTCCACGACAGCGTCGCGCTGCCGCCGGTGAACTGGTCGAACACCGAGTCGATGTTCGCGACGAGGTGCTCGAAGGCGAGGAACGGCACGACCTCGGACTCGACGACCTCGGTCTTGCCGTCGCGAGTCTGGTTCGTGTTCTGCGCGGTCACCGTCGACGTCACCGGGATCAGGACCGGGCCCTCCCCGAGGTCGGCGCGGATCGCAGCGAGGCGGTCCTGGTCGACGACGCCGACGAGGGGACCCACGTTGGCGAGCTTGTACGAGCCGAACACCGGGTCTTCGACGATCGTGATCGCCTCGGCGTGGTTCGCGCCGAGGAACGTCGTGCCCTCGAACGAGAACGGGTGCCCGAACGCGAGCGCCTTGCCGTTGCAGACCATGGTCGCCGTGCCGATCCCCGCGGCAGTGACGTCGCCGTAGGACAGCGCCGCCGCGAACGAGTCACCCGGGGTGAGAGGCTCGGTGGCGGGGTCGATCTGCGTCGTCGAGCCGCCCTGCGCGGCCGAGCCGCGGTACGGGATCAGCGGGAGACGCTCCCTCTCGATGAGCTGCTGCAGCTGGCTCACACGGTGGTCGGACAGGCCCGAGATGCCGAAGGGGATCGGGAGCTGGCGGAAGCCGCCGGAGACCTGTCGCTCGGTCGCCGAGGTCTGGCGGGCGAGGCGGGCACCCATGCGGGGCGGGACCTTGACCCTGCGACGCGAGAACGTCGGG
>DASQDO010000388.1:0-2586 GCA_035634135.1 Actinomycetota bacterium | reverse complement strand
GTCCGTCGGCGCGACCGACGCGGGCGGCGCCGGCGGAGCCGTGTTGAGGACCTCGTCGGGAAGGTCGGTCGGTATCGGGAAGTCGACGACCTCCATCTCCGCGGTCGCGACCGACATGTAGGCGTTCCACATCTGCGCGGGGAACGAGCCGCCCGTCACCTCGATCCCTTTCACCGGCCGGCAGAGGTCGAGGTCCGAGCAATAGCTCATCAGCGGGACGATGTCGTCGTCGCCCTTTCGGTTCTCGAGCGGATAGCCCATCCAGACGACGGTCGTGAGCTGCGGGACGTAGCCGGCGAACCACGCGTCCTTGTTGTCCTGCGTGGTCCCCGTCTTACCGGCGGCCGGCCGCGGCAACGACACCGCGTCGGCGGCCGTCCCCGACGTCACGACGGTCTCGAGGGCCTGAGTGAGCACGTGCGCGGAGTTCGCGTCGACCACGCGCTCGCCGTCGTCCTTCGCCTCGGTCTCGCACTCGCGGTCTCGGTCCTGGACGAACTCGATCAGGCAGTTGCCGTGGGAGTCCTCGATGTACGTGACGGGCGTGACCTCCGGAAGGACGCCGCCCGCGCTGACCGCGCTGTACGCGCGCGCCATCTCGAGCGCGGTCGCGTCGAGGGCGCCGCCGAGCGAGAGGCTGCAGATCGCCGGGACCTCGCCGTCCCCGAACTCCATGTCCTCCAGGAGCGCCGCGACCTTGTCCGCGCCGATCTCCGCGATCAGCTGCGCGTAGACGGTGTTGACCGAGTTCGCCGTCGCCTGCTTGAGATCGAGGCTCCCGTAGGAGCTGCCGCCGTAGTTGTCGACCTCCCACGGCCCCCCGTCCGTGTAGCACTCCTCGTCCGGGATCGTCATCGGGCTGTGGCCGGCGAAGCGCGACGAGGTCGAGATCCCCTCCTCGATCGCGGCGAGCAGCGTGAACGGCTTGAACGCCGACCCCGGCTGCCGGCCGACGTCGGTCGCGTAGTTGAACCCGCGGGCCTTCTTCACGTTCTGGAACGCGCGGCCCCCGACCAGCGCGCGCACCTGACCGCCCGGCGTCATCGAGACGAGCGCGGCCTGGGGCTCCTCCGGTTCCGTCAGCGTCGTCGCGACCGCCTCCTCCGCGGCCCGCTGCATCTCGAGGTCGAGCGTCGTGTGGATCTTCAACCCGCCCGTGTAGAGCTGGGGGCCGAGCTCCGGGCCGAGGGCGTCGCGCCGCAGCCACTCCATGAAGTACGCGGCCGTCTGGGTCTTCGGTGCACCGCTGACACGCTTTATCGCCTTGACCTTGCCCCGAGAGGCCTTCGTCGCCTGACGCTGCGAGATGAAGCCTTCGCCGGCCATCTCCTGAAGGACCTGGTTGCGGCGCTGGCGCGCGCCGACGGGGTTCGACGTCGGGTCGAGCGCCTCCGGCGAGGGGATGATCGACGCGAGATAGGCGGCTTCGCGCAGCGACAGCTCGTCGGCGTGCTTGTCGAAGTACGAGCGGGCCGCGGCCTCGATCCCGTACGCGCCGCGGCCGAGGTAGATCGTGTTCAGGTAGAAGCCGAGGATCTCGTCCTTCGAGTACTGGCGCTCGAGCTTGATCGCGAGCACCGCCTCCTTGAGCTTCCTCGTCACCGTCCGCTCCGGCGTCAGCACGGTGTTCTTCACGTACTGCTGGGTGATCGTCGACCCACCCTCGAGGATCTTGCCGCCGGTGAGGTTCTCCCAGGCCGCGCGCGCGATGCCGCGGATCGAGACGCCGTTGTGCTCGTAGAAGTCGCGGTCCTCCGCGGCAATGACCGCTTCGCCGATGAACGGCTTCTCCTCGAGCAGCTCGTCGGTGTCGACGAGGAAGCGCCGCTCCGCGTCGGTGAACGTCCCGATGACCCTGCCGTGCCGGTCGAACACCTCGGCCGACGAGTTCAGGTAGTCGACGTCTTCGGGCAGCGGGATCGAGGCGAAGGCATAGGTGAGGACGAGGATTCCGGCGCCGGCGAACACCGCGGCCAGCGGCAGGATCCACCCGTAGCGCAGCAGCAGACGCTGGCCTGTCGTGCGACCGGCCGCGGCCCGGCGGGCGGCGCGCCCACCCCTCCTCCTCATTCGATCAGTCTAGATACGAGCCGCGCCTAGAGGAAGCCGACGCGCAACCCCGCGACGGTCAGCCATCCCGTCGCGACCGCGGTGGCGAGCGCGAGCGCTAGCACCGACCACGCCGCGGCGCGTGGAAGGTCGGGGATCGGTGCGGGACCGGCGAGCGCTATCGGACGGTAGGGGGGCTCGACGGACGTGCGGGTCCGGCGTGCCGCGACACCGGCAGCCGCGCCTGCTGCGAGCGCGATCAGCTGGAGCGCGATCGTCCCCGCGGAGTCGCCGAGGACGCCTGCGTCACCCACGGCTCCCGGCAACACTCCGACCGCGACCGTGGTCCCGAGCAGGAGCCACGTGGCCAGGACGGCCTCCGGGACGAGCTCGGACGCATCCGTGCGCGCGGCCCTGCCCCCCAGCACCACGCCGGCCCCGGCGACGACCGGGAACAGCGCCGCGACGACCGTCCATGCGATCGAGCCGCCTCCGTCGGCGGCCTGAGGGAACGCGTCCGCGCCCGCACCGGCGCCC
>DASQDO010000387.1:0-1876 GCA_035634135.1 Actinomycetota bacterium | reverse complement strand
GGCACGAGTTCGGCGACAGCTGCCTGCTGCTGCCGGGCCGCAGGAAGGGCGCGCGGGCGGCCGCCTAGTCGACCGTCAGCGTGCCCTTCATGTCCTCCTTGTGGGGCTCGCAGAAGAACTCGTACTCGCCCGGCTCGGCTTCGAACGTGATCCGCGCCGACTTGGACGCGGGGATGTCGAGGTCGACGTCGAGCTCCTCGATCGTGAACGTGTGGAACGTCGGGTCCTCGTTGTCGACGAACACCGAGATCTCACCGCCGGAGGCTTGGAGCGACGTCTGCTCGAACTTGACGTCCTTGGCGACGAGCTCGACGTCGCCCTCCTGCGCCGCCGCGTTGTCGTAGGTCGCGGTGGCGTAGACCGAGTACGCGGACGCGAGGACGAACACCGCCCCGGCCACCGTCGCGAGCGAACGCGCTGCGGGAGCGGTGTCGAGCAAGCCGCGGATCACGGCGACCGCCGCGACGATCCCGACCAGCGCGGCGAGGATCCCGGCGAGGTTCACTATGAAGTCACCGCCGGACGCGGGCACGACGAGCGACGGGATGGAGAACGGCGCGCTCAGGCCCAGGAAGGCGACGAACGAGACCAGGAGCAGGATCGCCGGCCCCTTCGTCGCCCGGCCCAGCCAGACGAGGCCGCCGATCCAGATCGCGGCGAAGACCAGGAGCGGCGGGATGGGCTCGACGACGATCGTGATCACTGCGACGTGGACGATCGACACGATCGTCGCCCACCGCAGGAGCTTCACCCAGGTCGTGCCGGCGGCAGGCGTTACGCCTTCGGGAGTCGCCACGGCTTCGTGCCTCCTTTCGAGGGTCGACGCCCCGACGATGGCGGAACCTCGCCCCGATGGCAACGACCTTCGGGCAAAGAAGAAGGGCCCCACCAGGGGGGCCCTTCTCCGTCGGATCGAGCTGCTTAGATCTCGAAGCAGTACACGAGCCACGCCCGGCCGTCGCCGAGCCCGGCCAGGGGCGGGCAGTAGTCGCACTGCCACACGACGTAATGGTCGTTGCCGTAGGTGTCGTACCAGACGCCCACGCAGTTCGCGGCTTGCGCCGGTGCCGCCGGGACGACCAACGCCACCGCCGCCGCGACCGTCACCAGCAGTGCCTTCAAAGATCGCTTCACGTCCGGCCTCCCTGTCCCTGGGCTCCCCCGCTGGAACCCGCCCGAAGACGTTCTACACCTTTTGTCCCCCGTCGCCCCCTTCAGCGATGGTGCAGCGGGCGGCCCGAAAGGGCGAGGTACAGCTCCTGCATCGACTCGGCGAGGGTCGGGTGCGCGTGCACGATCGACGCTGCCTCCGACGCCGTCGCCTCGAAGCTCGTCACGGCGGCCGCGCCTGGGATCAGCTCGGTCGCGTGCGGACCGACGAGGTGGACGCCGACGACGGTCCCGTCCCCGTCGGTCACGACCTTGGCGAGGCCGGGGTCGCCGGAGATCAAGCCCATCGCGACGCCGGTCGTCTGGATCGCCGCGGCGCGCGGCTCGAGCCCTTCGGCCGCGGCGCGCTCCTCGGACAGCCCGACGCAGGCCGTCTCGATCATCCCGTGCGTGACGCGCGGCACCTGCGCGTAGTCGATCCCGGGGCCGTCGATGCCGGCGATGCGCTCGGCGACGAGCATGCCCTCTGCGAACGCGGAGTTCGCCCGCGCGGGGGCAGGGGGGCCGAGCAGGTCACCTACCGCGGAGATGCCGGGACTGGTGGTCTCGAGCGCGTCGTCGCGGGTCACCACGTACGCGCCGTCACGCTCGACGCCGGCGTGCTCGAGGCCTGCGTCCGCCGTCGCGGGCGTGCGTCCGGCCGCGAGCAGCAGCACCTCGGCCCCCAGCGTCTCGGTCTTTCCTCCGTGGGTGACGTCGACCTCGA
>DASQDO010000386.1:0-3530 GCA_035634135.1 Actinomycetota bacterium | reverse complement strand
AGTCGTTGGCGTTTTCGCACGCGCAGGGAGGCTGATCCTCGTTCGGGCACGCGGACGCGGGGGGCGCGGCGATGCCGAGCGAGGCGGTCGCCAGGGCGGCGACGACTAGCAGTCGGATGCGTCTCAAGGGTGTCCTCCTAGCTGGCGGCGGTTCGGACGGTGACGATTTCGAGCGGCGGTGGCGGAATCCTGCCTCGGTGCGTCACAAGCGGTAAATCTGGGCCGAACGGCCTAGCTGCCGTGCCGGGCGCCCGCTTCATCCATCCCCCTGGTCCGGTCCGCGTCGGACAAGTCAGACATGTCAGACATATGCCGGACGGGTTATAGCAAAGAACTCGCTCTGCTGCCCATCCGGGCCAGGGGGGCGCCGGGCTACAGACCGGTGAGCTTGCGGCCTATGACGTAGCGCTGGATCTGGTTCGTGCCCTCGACTATCTGCAGGCCCTTCGCCTCACGCATGAAGCGCTCTACCGGGTACTCCGTTATGTACCCGTAGCCCCCGTGGAGCTGCACCGCGTCCGTCGTCACCTTCATCGCCATGTCGGTGCAGAACAGCTTCGCCTGGGCGGCTTGCAGCGAGTAGTCCTGCTTGGCGTCCCGCAGGGCCGCGGCGTGACGGTAGAGACGTCGGCCGGCCTCGATCTGGGTCGCCATGTCGGCGAGCATGAACTGGAGACCCTCGTTCGTGGCGACCGGCTTGCCGAACTGCTCGCGCTCCCTCGTGAACGTCAGCGCCTCGTCGAGCGCCGCCTGCGCGACGCCGACCGCGCACGCCGCGATCCCCAGACGGCCGGAGTCGAGCGACGCGAGCGCGATCTTGAAGCCCTGGCCCTCCTCGCCGATGCGGTCGCCCTCGTCGACGTGCACGTCCTCCATCTGGAGCATCCACGTCGGCGACGAGCGCCAGCCCATCTTGTCTTCCTTCTTCGAGCCGGCGAAGCCCGAAGTCCCCCTGCGCAGGATGAACGCGGAGATGCCCCGCGCCGACTCGTCGCCGGTACGCGCCATCATCAGCACGGCGTCGGCCTCGGCCCCCCGGGTGCAGAAGACCTTGCTCCCGTTCAAGAGATACCCGCCGTCGGAACGGACGGCCTTGCTCGTCAACGCGGCGGCGTCGGACCCGGAGCCCGGCTCGGACAGCGAGTACGCGCCGTACCACTCGCCGCTGCAGAGCTTCGAAAGGACGTCCTTGCGCTGCGCGTCCGTGCCGAACTCGTTGACGGCGAACGCGCACAGCGTGTGCACCGACAGGCCGATCGCGAGGGCCAGATACGAGCGCGCGAGCTCCTCGATCACGAGCAGGTACGTCCCGTAGGGCTGTCCCCCACCGCCGTACTCCTCGGGGAACGAGATGCCGGTCAGGCCGAGCTCGGCGAGCTGCTGGTAGAGGGCGACCGGGTCCTCCGAACGCTCCTCGTACCCGATCGACGCGGGCCCGGCTTCCTTCGTAGCGAACTCCCGTACCATCGCCGCGAGGTCGCGCTGTTCCTCGTCCAACAGGCGCAGGTCGGCGGGCATGTGCAGGAGGATATACGCATGAAGATCGAGGACCGCCAGGGAGATTCGCTCTCCGAAGCGACCGTGACCGTCGACGACGAGGAGCTCATCGACCTGCTCCAGGGGCTCGCCGACGTGGTCGAGGGAAAGCGCGAGCACCTGCACTTCTCGCAGGTCGGAGGGCCGCAGCTCGTCGTCCGCAGGACGGCCGAGGCCGACGACGATCCACTAGGCCGTCAGCTCGATTGGTGGATGGGACCGCTGATCCTGTTCGGCCTCGTGTTCGTCGTCATCGGGGCCGCGACGGTCATCCGCTGGGCGGCCGGACTGATCTCGTGACGCAGCTCGGGCGCCGGAGCACCGCGCTCGAGCGGCTGTCGGGCGGGACGTTCGACCTGCTCGTCGTCGGGGGCGGGATCACCGGCGCGGGGATCGCGCTCGACGCGGCCGCGCGCGGGATGTCGGTCGCGCTCGTCGAGCGGGGCGACTTCGCGTCGGGGACGTCGAGCAAGTCGTCGAAGCTCGTCCACGGCGGTCTGCGCTATCTCGAGCAACGGGAGTTCGGCCTCATGCGCGAGGCGTCGGTCGAGCGCGACCTGCTGCGCCGGCTCGCCCCGCACCTCGTCGAGCCGATCCCGTTCGTGCTGCCGGTGTCGAGTCGCTGGAACCGCGCGCTGTTCGGTGCGGGCCTGTGGACCTACGACGCCCTGGCGAGCTTCAAGAACCTCAAGGTCCACCGGCACCTCGACGGCGACGAGACCGAGCATCTCGTGCCGGCGATGCCGAAGGGCAAGGCGCGCGGCGGCTACCTCTTCTACGACTGCAGGACCGACGACGTGCGGCTCGTGCTCGCGGTGCTCGGGGAGGCTCGCCGCTACGGCGCGGCCGTCGCGAACTACGCGGCGGTCGAATCCCTCGACGGCGGCGAGGACACGTGCCGCGCGGCCGTGCGCGACCGCGTCTCCGGCGACCTGTTCGAGGTCTCGGCGCGCCGCGCGGTCGTCGCGGCTGGAGTGTGGGGCGACCGGCTCGAACAGATGTCGCGGACGGGGGCCGAGGCGCGGCTTCGTCCCTCGAAGGGCATACACCTCGTCTTCCGCAGGGACGACCTTCCCGTGGGCGAGGCCGCCGCTTTCATCCCCGACGCGGAGCGGAAGAGGATGCTGTTCGTCATCCCGTGGCACGACGCCGTGCTCGTCGGGACCACCGACACCGCGTACGAGGGCGACCTCGACGCGCCCGCGGTCGAGCCCGAGGACCGCGCCTACTGCCTCGACGCGGTCAACTCGACGTTCGGCCTCGATCTCGGCGACGGCGACATAGCCGGCGCCTACGCGGGACTGCGCCCGTTGATCGCGGCCCGGGCCGGAGCGACCGCAGACCTGTCGCGGCGCCACGCGGTGTACTCCATAGCGCCGGGCGTCACGGGGATCACCGGCGGCAAGCTCACGACCTGGCGACGGATGGCGAAGGACGCGGTCGACGGCGTCGCCGCGGAGCTCGGCGTCCGGTCGAAGTGCCGAACGCAGTGGATCCGCCTCGGCTCGAGCGACGTCTCCCGCCTGCGCGCGGCGGTGGGCCGGAGGGCGGCGCGACTCGGCATAGCGCAGGCACGCGTCGACAACCTCGTCCGTCTGTACGGGGATTCGGCGCTCGCGGTGCTCGACGTCGCCGAGCGCGACGGCCTGGCCGGCCCTCTGAACGGCGAGTCGCCCTCGCTGGCAGCGGAAGCCGTCTACTGCGCCGAGTCCGAGATGGTCGTGCACCTGGACGACTTCCTGGCCCGGCGGACGCGGCACGCGCTGACGGATCCCCCGGCGGGGACGGGGGCCGCATCGGTCGCGCCCGAGCTCGTCGCGGCGGCGCTCGGGTGGGGCGAGGGGCAGAAGGCCTCGGAGGTCGACCGTCATCGGGCGCTCGTCGAGCGCGAGCGCGGCACCCGCCTGCACGAGGAGCACCAGCCGCCGTCCGCTCACCTCGGGGCCGGATGAGAGGGCCGCATCTCGACCACGAGGTAGACATCGTTCGCTCCT
>DASQDO010000385.1:0-5726 GCA_035634135.1 Actinomycetota bacterium | reverse complement strand
GATTTTGGGAGTTCGCGGCGATTCGTCGGCAGGAGATCGTCGACGCGTCCCGTAAGGCTTAGGTCTGGGGAGACGTCGACCAAGGGGGAGCCATGCGAAAGATCGTGATCTTCATGCTCGTGGGGCTGTTGGGAGTGGCCGTGCTCGGCCCGGCCGCGGCCAAGAAGAAGAAGCCGAAGAAGCCTGCGGCGCCGGTCCCGGTCGAGCTCCAGTACTTTCTGCGGGCCCCCGAGAGCTGCACTACCGACTCCTTTCTCAGCCTGACCGACGGTACCGACGCCGACTGCGTCTACGTCGACAGCGCCACCAACGCCGTCGCCACCGCGGCGGGGCTCGACGCCTGGATGCACTACCCGGCGGTCGACGGCCTCCCGTTGACGCTCGACACGGCGAGGAAGGTCGTCGCGACGATCGCGACCCGCGGCGCCAACGGCACCGGCGGGGGGCCGACGTCGTTCGAGTTCGTGCTGGTCGGCACGGTCGCCGGCGAAGAGAAGGAGCTGGCGAGGCACACCGAGTCGGGCACGTTCGGCCCGGGTGAGATCAAGACGATGGAGTTCGAGATGACGCTGGACCCGGCGCTCGCAGGCGCGGTCCTCGAAGGGCTGAGGCTCGACGTCTACGTCGAGGGCCCGGCGCTGGTCGGCCGCGGGATCGAGCACGACGAGCCGGTGTCGTCGATCAAGGTCCCGGCGCTGAAGTAGCCACTGTGACGTTCGAGACCGGCCGCGGGGACTGCCCGCGGCCGGTTCGCGTCGGAGGCTTCGCCTAGACTTACGGGCTCGAGGGGCGGTAGCTCAGTTGGTAGAGCACCTGCTTTGCAAGCAGGGGGTCGGCGGTTCGAGCCCGCTCCGCTCCACTTAGTCGAGATCGTGACTACGCAACGTCACCGCCGGTCGCAGGACCGTCTTACAGCAAGGCGAACACTCCATTCCGTCAAGGCGGCATAGGAATGGAGATCCAGATGAAGCGCGCTTTCGCCGTATCCCTGATGGTGGCCGTCGTCGCCACCTCGCTCCTCGGCCCCGCCGAGGCGGCCAAGAAGAAGAAGCCGAAGAAGCCCCCGGCCCCGGCCCCCGTCCAGGTCGACGCCACCTACTTCCTTCGCCGCGACGGCGAGACCTGCGAGGACGCGTCACTGTTCCTCAGCCTCGTCGACGCCGAGGACGTCGACCCCGGCTCGTGCGGGAACTGGACGATGGGCATCCTGGCCCCCGCGCTGACCGCGGCCGAGCAGCAGGCGACGCCGCTGCACTACGCGACCCGTGAGGCCGACGGCGTCCCGGTCACGCTCGACGCCACCAAGGACATCACCGGGCTGATCGGCGTGAAGTCGACGACGAGCATCCCCTTCGCCAACGTCGCGACCCCGGTGCGGTGGGGCCTGGGCCAGACGACCCTGAACGTCGAGCTCCTCGGGACGCTTGCGGACGGGACCGAGAAGACGATCGGCAGCACCACGGTCGACTACGACGTCACGCCGGGCGACGCGGCGCAGCTCTACGAGGTCGAGTTCTCGATGAAGCCGGACGCGGCCCTCGACAAGATGGCGTTCACGAAGCTGACGCTGCGCCTGCTCAACAGCGGCAACAGCATCGGCCACGGCTACTACACGACGGACAACCCGGCCTCGCATTTCAAGATGGGGACCTGGAAGTAGATCGCGGAGAGTTCCGAGAGGGGCCGGCCCTTCGGGGCCGGCTCTTTTCTTTGCGGCTACCGACGAGGGAGCCCAGGCTGCCCACCCCGCCACGCGTGCCTGCCCGAAGCTTGGACCGGGGCTTCTAACCCGCTCCTTTTCCTCCGGTGGGACGCAGCGCGGTCGACGCACGAACAAGCCCCCGGCAGGACAAGGGGCCTTTTCGTAGAATTCGGCTAAGTAACACGCTACTATGTAGCGACGGAGAGGATACGGATTTGGCCGACGGGGAGTCACGCCAAGAGCAGCTCAACCTTCGGCTGTCCCGCGCCCACTACGACATCCTCGACGCCGTCGCCTATCTCGACGAGACGAATCGGGCGTCGGTCGTCCGCACCGTGATCGAGGAGTACCTGCAAGACCGTCTCGGGGAAGAAGACGTCCAGCTCCTCCTAGCCATCCGCAAGCGCCACCGGGGACTCGATGCGATGCGCTCCCCCACGCGCGAGGGGGCGTCGGCCAAACTGAACCCTGACTGATCCGACGGCGCCGCCAAAATAGGATTCTGGAGCCCGTATGGGGCCGACCTCCGACGAGTAGCGAGCTACTTTGTAGACGGCGCAAACCCCCGCTGACCTGGGGAATCACGCGCTTGTAGGGAGGAATGGAAGGCGTCGCGGCGAACATTCCAACCAGCCCGGAACCGCCGGCTCTCCCGCCCGTGATCTGTCGACGCCCGGACTGTGTCCTCGCTCGATTGATCAACGCGGAGGTGCAAACCATTTCCCGCAATAGGAACCGGAGGAAGGACAGATGGGGCGTCCGCGGCCTCATCGCCGCTGCGATCCTGGCGATCATCACAGCAGCGGCCACGGCATTCTTCACGGACTATTTCGACGACGACCCTCCCGCACCCGACGATCGCCCGGCTAAGCTCGACCTTCTGCTGGCCTCGGCTACGTCTAGTGCCGACGTGATCGACGAGATCCTCGACGGCCCGGCCCCCTCGCCGGCCCAGCAGGAGCGGCTGGCGGACGGTCTCACCAAAGTCCTCACGGCGTGCGCGCCGGTTCTCGACGTCTGCGAGGACCAGCCCTTCTTTGAGCATGCGGCGCAGTGGGAGAGCCGAGACGGTGTCATCCCCCGGCCTGACCTCCGCTCCCTGCAGAAGGAGGCGGTCGCGTTCGTGGCCTACCTCCGCGCTCACCTCGACGAGGACCCCCCGTACGAGGAAGGAGACCTCTGCTGCTCGGACACCGGGAAGATCGAATTCGAGGCCCGCAGGCCGCGGCAACGGCTACCTGACGAGCGAGCCCAGGCTCCGGACCCCGCCGAGGCTCAGCACCTGTCCCCGGTCCGTCGCAAGCCAGTATCCCGTCCCGCCCGGGGCGGCCGCCATGCCGACGACCTCGCCCGCGAACGACTTGCCCGCGGCTCCCCCTAGGTCGGGCGCCGCCCCGAAGGCCAGGACCCGGCCCGACTCCGTGACCATCCAGTAGCCCTCGGCCCCGAACGGCTCCGCGTCGACGACCGCACCCGACACCCCGTCGTTGGCCGCTCCGCCGAAGTCCTTCGCGTCCCCGAACGCAAACACCGCGCCGTTCGAGCCGAACAGCCAGTAGCCGGCCCCCGTCGGAGTCGCTTCGATCGCCACGACGTCTCCGGAGAAGCCGGAGTCCTGCAAGCCCCCGAACCCGCGAGCCCGGCCGAACGAGTACACGCGGCCCCCACGCGACACGAGCCAGTAGCCGCGTCCCGTCGGGAGCGCCGCCATGTCGACGACCGGCGCAGAGCCCTCGGTCCTGCTCCCCTTGTACGGCGCGTCGCCGAAGGCGCGCACGCGTCCGGCCCGGGAGAGGATCCAGTAGCCGTATCCCGAGGGCGTCGGCTCGAGGGCCTCGACCGGCTTCTGCGAGTACGAACCCTCGAGCGACCCGTAGTCGCCCGTGCCGAAGCCGAAGACCGAGCCGGTCCGGCCCGAGAGCCAGTAGCCGAGCCCCGACGGATTACCGGCGATCGCCCCGACGAGCGAGCGCTCGGCGTGCCAGAACGACGTCTCCTTGCGCGCTCCGGCCCACGTGAAGCTGAAGTGGACGTGGTCGGTGTGGGGCGAGCGCGCTCCCCCGTCGTCGCCGACGCACGCGCCCTTCTTCATCTCGCAGTAGGTGCGCCATCCCGAGAACGGGAACCAGATGCGCTTGTTCCAGATCACGTACATGATCCCGAGCCGCCGGGCGAGAGCGTGCTCGTTCCCGTAGCGGTCGGTGGCGGACAGCCACGACATGAGGTCGGCGACCGCCTCGCGGTGGGAAGCGTCTGCCGCGCTCACGCCCCAATCCCAGGCTCGGCCCTCCTTGTGCTCGCTCTGGCCACCGTAGGAACAGTCGCGACCGATGCCTCCGGCCCCCGTCCCCGGGTACTCGGCGAGCACCATCTGCTGGAACGCGACGACCCCGGGCTTGGCGTCCGGAGAGCACTTCGTCTGACCCTCGTAGCCGCCGACCGGATCGATCACGGGGCCGAAGCTCGGGGACGCGGGGGCCGCGGCCGCCGGCAGCGCCCCCGCCGCGAGCGCGGCGCACGCGAGCAGGAGGACGAAGAGGCGTTTGGGCATGATTGGTCCATCGGCCGAGTGACCGCGCCTCCTTAGGGGTAAGCCTCGCCCGTGTCCATCGATGCATTGAGCGGCGAAGCCGGAGCGGTCAAGAGAGCCGGCGAGCTCCAGCGCCCGCTCCTGCTCTACGAAGACGGCTGACGCTTCTGTTGCTGGGGGGCGCGTGTCGTCTCCAAGATGGACCGGGACGAGAACCTGGCGATCCTGCCGTTCGACGACCCGAACGCGGCCCCCTTCGTCGTGTTCCTCACCGAGGAGCAGGTCAAGTTCTCGTGGCAGCTCATCGAGTGCGACGGGACCCGGCTGACCAAGGGCGAGGCGGCCGTACGCCTCATGGAGCACCTCAAGCCGACCCGCTGGCTCGGCAAGCTCTGCCGCCCCCGCCTCATCACCAAGCTCGTCGGCGCGATCGACCACCTGATCTCGATCAGCCGGCCGAAGCTGAGCCACCTCGTGCCGCAGGGACCCGGCCCCCGCCGCTGGCCCTGACGGAGGGAAGCGTCCGGGACCGTCGAACCCTTGGACCACGAAGCATCGCCTCGGCGGTGCTCCATGGCATTGCGGATTCGGCGATCTAAGGAGTCTGGTTCACGTGCGTCGCGTTCTCAACCTCGCCCTCGCGGCCCTGCTCCTGGCGGTTCCCGCCACGGCCATGGCCCGCCAGAAGGGCCCCAACGTCGTAATCGCCAAGGACCCGAAGGGGTCGTTCGAGCTCGTCGGGCACGAGCCCCTGCTCAACCGCGGGATGAACGCGGCGATCGCCGTCCACGGGGACTACGCGTACGTGGGCAGCCGTACCGACGGCCTCCACCCGCGCTCGGGCGTCGCGATCGTCGACGTGTCGGACCCCGCGAACCCGACCGAGGTCGGCCAGATCGGCCCGCCGAACGAGGGCAACGTCGGCGAGACCTCGCGTGAGATGCGGATCTGGGCCGACAAGGACCTGCTGATCGTCCTGAACCTCGCGAGCAACTGCAGCTTCATCATCCACGCGTGCTCGCCGACGCAGGCAGTCGGCACCGACAACTACCGCTTCTACGACATCTCCGGTGACAAGGCGGCGGCCCCCGAGCTCGTCGCTACGTACGAGCCGAGCAAGGACCCGCACGAGTTCTACCTCTGGCAGGACCCGAAGGACCCCGACCGTGCGCTGCTGTTCCAGTCGACTCCCGGCGGCGGCCAGACGTCGCTCCTCGTCACCGACATCTCGAACTACGCCAAGGGCGAGTTCAAGGAGATCGGCGAATGGAACACGCTGATCCCGAGCCCCGAGACCGACAACCGCCTGCACTCCCTGGCTGTCAGCCCCGACGGCACGAAGGCGTACCTCTCCTACCTGGGCGGCGGCTTCTTCATGGTCGACACGTCGGACTTCGCGAAGGGCGTTGCCAAGCCGAAGGTGAAGCCGCTCACGCCGATCCAGAACCGCGTCAGCTGGGGCGACCCCGGCGTGCACAGCGCGGTGCCGTTCCC
>DASQDO010000384.1:0-7887 GCA_035634135.1 Actinomycetota bacterium | reverse complement strand
TGAACGTCATCTCGCCCTCGGTGGGGCTGTACTGGTCGGCTCGTGAGACGTCCCAGCCCGCGTGGCCGACGAGCAGGAACGGCGCGCCTTCGACCTGTCTTTCGGGCGGGGTCTCGCCTTGACCCGCAGGCCGCACCGCGTCCTCCCGGACCGCTCCGACGACCGCCGTGCCGCCGAAGACGAGGCCGGTCACCGCGGCGAGCGCGAGGGCTGCGGTCGCGACCCGGGCAGCCCGCGCCTTGCGGATCGTTGCCTTCGGCAAGGCGGGGTTCACACGGTGCCGGGCCGCCTCTCGCTGGAGGGCCTCCCTGATCGTCTCTTTAGTCCTCATCGGTTCCTCCTCGGATGTCCATGCCCCGCAGCGACGACATCGCCCGCGCGGTCAGCGACTTCATCGCGGCGGTCGAGCAGCCCAGTGCCTCGGCCGCCTGCTGCTCCGTCAGGTCCTCGTAGAAGCGCAGGACGATCGCGGCCCGCTGCCGGTAGGGGAGCGACCTCACTGCCCGGACGACCATGTCGTGGTCCTCGAGGCTGGGATCGTCCGTGGTCTCGGGTGTCCGCTGCTCGACCTCGAGGTGATCGCGTTCGCGCCGCCCCCGTCGGTGGTGCGAGCGGGCGAGGTTGACGACCGTCCTCCGCAGGTACGCGGGGGCCGCCGCCGGGTCTCGCAGCGCGAAGAAGCGCCGGTAGAACCTGACGAAGGCCTGCTGCGTGATGTCCTCGGCGAGGTGGTGGTCGCTCGTCAGGAGGAACGCGAGCCGCTGCAGGGGCGCCACCTGCACGCGATAGAGCTCCTCGAGCCGGGCCCGGCCCCCGGCCGCCGTCACGACGTTCTCAGCGTCGATGTCCATGACCTATAGACGCCCCGTTCGAAGGTTAGGTGTCGGTAGTGTCGCCCGGTGAGGCCCGACTACGCAGGACGCACCGTCTGCACGACGACGGGGAAGCGCCGCTACGACTCGTACTGGGAGGCGAAGGCAGCCTCGCGCGAGATCCGCGACACGATGTACGAGGACCACGGCCACCCGTACCGATGTGAGTCCTGCAAGGGCTGGCACCTGGGCCGGAGCCAGCCCTTCTGACCGTTGAGGAAAAACGGACGAATAGCGTCCGATTTTCCTCACTCGACTGCGCCCGGCCGGGCTACGCTCCACGCGTGGACGGCATCCAGGCTGCGCATCGGCTCCGGCTCTCGCAGGCCGACGCCCATTACGGCGGCGGCCTCGTCGCCGGGGCCCGGCTCCTCGAGCTCTTCGGCGACCTCGCCACCGAGCTCTGCATCCGCTCGGACGGGGACGAGGGGCTCTTCGCGGGCTACTCGGACGTCACCTTCCTGGCCCCCGTCCACGCCGGCGACTTCGTCGAGGTCAGAGGGGCGATTACCCGAACCGGCCGCACTTCCCGGGAGATGCAGTTCGAGGTCGTCCGGTACGCTGTGACCCGGCCCGACGTCTCGGACTCCGCCGCCGACATCCTCGACGAGCCCGAGCCCGTGGCCAGAGCTACGGGAACGTGCGTGGTGAAGCAGGACCGGCAAAGGGGGAGTGGCCTTGGTTAGAAGGGTGGAGGGGATCCGAGCAGTCACCTACGACTGCTGGGGCACGTTGCTGCGGGACCGCGATTGGGAGGGCGCCATGACGAAACGTCTGGGCGCCCTCAGTCATTTCCTGGACCTCCCCGAGGACGAAGCCCGTGCGCTCCTCGACGAAGCCTGGGCGCGCCACGACGAGGCGTGGAAGCAGGTCGAGAGCTTCGGCCCCGGCAGGATGGCCGCCTACTGCCTCGAGGAGAAGGGGATCTTCGACGACGACAAGATCGCCCAGCTCACGAAGGAGTTCGAGGAGGCGAGCCTCGACGCCGGAGTCGTCGAGGTCGACGACGCACGCGAGACCCTGAAGGCGCTGAAGGACAAGGGCCTCGGGGTCGGCCTCATCTGCGACACCGGCTTCACCCCCGGCCGGGTGGTCCGCCAGCTCCTCGACGACGCCGGCCTGCTCGAGTACTTCGACACCCTGTGCTTCTCGGACGAGGTCGGCGTGCCGAAGCCGGGCAACGAGATCTTCGCCAAGGCTCTGGCGGAGCTCGGGGTCCGTCCGCCGGAGGCGCTGCACGTCGGCGACCTGAGGCGCACGGACATCGCCGGAGCGCACGACGTCGGCATGCACGCGGTCCGGTTCAAGGGCGTCCACGACGACAAGACCGACGCCCCCGAGGCCGAGGTGTGCATCGAGCGCCACCCGCAGATCCTCGAGGTGCTGGACCTCGTAGAGGGCTAGCTTTTTCGGGCCAACCCCCTAGCGACACCCGGCCCGGCCTGCTTACATTGCCTCGTGCCAGGGGGGTGGACCTTCGGCGCGCGGCGGGCGATGTGCACCGTCGCGGCGCTCTCGCTCGTGATCGTGCCGTTCGACGCGGCCCGTCCGGCGCGCGCGGCCGAGACCCCCATCCCGTTCGCCACGTTCGCCGACCTGCACGTCGACTACGCGCGGCGTCACGTCTTCGTGTCGGGGGGCTCCGGGACCAACGCGGTCTTCGTCTTCGGCTTCGACGGCCGCCAGGTCGCGCGGATCGACGGCCTCGCCGGCGCAGCCGACCTCCTCCCCGACGGCGACCTGCTCTACGTGGCTCTCTCGAACGCGGACGAGATAGCGGTCGTGAACGTGAAGTCCTTCGACGTCACCGACAGGCTGGAGGTGTCGCCGTACGCGCAGCCGGTCTATCTGAGCAAGAGCCGGGACACCATCTACTTCACGCATTCGTGCAGCGGGTACATGGAGGGGGAGATGGCGTCGGTCGACCTCTCGACACGAGTGCCCGTGCCGCACGAGGACAACCGTCTGATCGGGTGCATGAGGCACGCCGTCGTGCCGACGGACGAGAACACGATGTTCGCGTGGGACTCCTCCGGCTACGCACCGCTCCGTAGGTTCAACGTCACGGCGCGCCAGCCGGTCTTCCTGGACGAGTCACCCGGGGACGAGCGCTTCGACGACCTCGAGTTCTCCTCCGACGGGGAGACGTTCTACGTCCGCAACACCATGTACGGGGCGGGGATCGACCAGCGGCGCCTCGGTGACTACAGCGTCGTCATGAACTACCCGCGCGCGGGCGCCGCGTACGGGCTGACCCCCGACGAGGACCGCTTGTTCGCGACGACGAACGACTACGACACGGGGGACCTCGCCGTATACCGCACGGGCTCGCCCGCTCCGCTGACCACGATGGAGCTCGACGGTGCCTACTACTCGCAGGGGATCCTCCCCGGAGCTCTCGCCGCGGGGCCCGCCGGCGACCGCGTCTTCGCCGTCGGGCCCAGGGACTACTACGACTCCAACCTCGCGTTCAGGGTGATCTGGCCCCAGTACCGCGTCGCGGCGGGCGGCGGCTCGCAGACGGTCCCGGCGGCAGGGAACGGCTACGAGACCTGGACGAACGGCGGGCGCAGGGTGAGAAACGAGACGCTGCTCGCGCGCGGGGGCGGGCGGACCTTCCGGGTGAACCCGTTGCATACCTCGGGGTACGGGGGCGGCATAGACGGGAACCGGCTCGTGTATCAGATAGTGCGCGGCCGCCGGTCGGACCTACGGCTCTACGACCTGAAGAAGCGCCGGCAGATCTCGACGCTCGACCGCATGAACACGCGCGCGTGGGAGTGGCACCCGACGATCTCGGGGGGACGCGTCCTCTTCTCGCGCCAGCGGGGGAACCTGTCTCAGGTGATCCTCCAGCCCCTCGGGCGGGGGCGGGCCCGGGTGCTCGCGACGGAGCGGAGCCGGACGAGCGCGCTCATCGCCGGCCAGGTGAACGGGCGCTACGCCACGTGGACTTGGTGCGGCCGCACGTGCGAGGTCGTCCGGATGAACCTCGCGACGGGCAATCGACTGCGGGCGCCCCGTCCCGCACGCCGCATCAACTACGGAGGCTCGGTCAAGAGGGACGGGACCGTCTACTACATACAGTCGGGCTTCGGCTGCGGGACGAACGCTGCGATCATGCGCTTCGCCGGGGGCCGCGTCACCGAGATCGACGAGCTCGGGACCGGCAAGGACGCGTTTTTCACGTACGCGGACGGCGCGACCGACCGGGTCCTGTTCGACGAGGCGACGTGCACCTATCGCGGGACGGGGAGCAGATGGGACGTCCTCTCGTTCCGGGACATCCCGACGAGCCGGGACCGCGGAGGCAAGCCGTCGCCGGAGGAAGAGGCGCCGGCCGAGCTGCCGCCGCTGGAGGGCGAGCCGTGGTTCGGGGGCCTGCTCCCGGGGGGGCCTAGGTCGGGTACTTGACGCGCAGGACGATCAGCGCAATGTCGTCGCTGGGCGCTCCGTTCTGCACCTCGACGGCCGCTTTCACGATCTCGTCCGCCACCACACGCGGGTCGGACGATGCCGCCGCCCGCAGGAACGTCTCGACGAGCAACGGCTGGCTCTCGTCCTCGAGCCCCGGGATGTCGGTCACTCCGTCCGTGTAGAAGACGACCATGTCGCCGGGCTCGAGGTAGGTGAACTGGTCGGTGAGCTCGACGTCCTTGAAGACGCCGATCAGCGTGCCCGGGACCGCGAGCTCCTCGAGCTTGCCGTCGCGGCGCAGCACCAGCGGAGGGGGGTGGCCCCCGCTCGCCGCGGTGAGGCAGACGCCGTCGTCGGTGTTCTCGAGCGTCGCGAACACGACCGTCGAGAACTTCTCCTTCGGACCGTCGGCCAGCAGGGCCTCGTTGAGGACGCCGAGGATCGCGCTCGGGCTTCGCTGCGCGAGGGCCGCGGCGCGCAGCGTGTGCCGCGCGAGGCCGGTCACCGCGGCCGCGTCCGCGCCCTTGCCGGAGACGTCTCCGATCACGATCGCCCAGCGGCGGCGACCCCAGCGGAACGCGTCGAAGAAGTCGCCGCCGACCTCGTTCGCCTCGCCCGCGGGCTCGTAGCGCGCGGCGAGGTCGATCCCGGGGATCTCCGGGAGCGTCGGGGGCAGCAGGCTCTTCTGCAAGGTGCGCGCCACGTGCGTCCGCTCCTGGAAGAGGCGGGCGTTGTCGATCGCGATGGCGGCCCGGCGCGCCAGCTCCTCGGCGAGGTGGAGGTCGTCCTGCGTGTAGACATTGGTGGTCGACAGCAGCACCAGGGCCCCGAGGACCCGGCCGCGCGCCTGCAGCGGCACGATCATGTGCGACTTCGGCCCCAGCCGCCTGAGCAGGCTGCGCCGTTCCTCCGTGACGCCGAGCTCGTCGAACACGTCGTCGGTGTAGTGGTCGACGAGGATCGAGCGGCCCCCCTTCAGCACGGTCTGGACGCCGACGCGCTCGCCGGTGGGGGAGGGCTGCTGCAGCTCCTGTGCCAGGTCCGCCTGCGCGGGATCGGCGTAGGCGAGGGCGACCCGCACGTGAGCGTTGTCTTCCTGCAGCACGTCGACGAAGCACCAGTCCGCCATCCGCGGGACCGCCAGGTCGACGAGCGTCTGGAGGGTCTCCCGGTAGTCGAGCGACGAGGACATCTGGGCGCTGGCGACCGCGAGGAACGCGAGCCTCTGCTGCGCGGCCTCCGCAGCCGCCCGAGCCTCTTGCTCGCTCGCCAGGAGGCGGCGCCGCTCCTCTTCGGCCTGCGCCCTGTCGGTGATGTCCCGGAGGTACCCGGTGAACAGCGGAGGACCCGGAACGGCTACCCGCGTGATCGCGAGCTCGACCGGAAACTCCGTGCCGTCGGCGCGCTGCGCGGTGATCTCGATGCGGCTCCCGACCACGGGGCCTTCGCCCGTCCTGAGGTAGCGAGCGAGCCCTTCACGGTGCCGGTCGCGCAACGCCGGCGGGATGATCAGCTCGGCCATCTCCTTGCCGATCACGTCCTCGCGCCGGTACCCGAAGACCTTCTCCGCCATCGGGTTGAACTCGACCACGCGGCCGTTGCCGTCCATCGACACGACGCAGTCGAGGGCCGCTTCGAGGATCGCCGACTTGCGCGCCTCGCTCGTGCGGACCTCCTCCTGGGCGTTCTCGCGCTCGATGAACTGGCCGATCTGGCCCCCGATCGCCTCCATCATCCGCAGGAGCTCGACGTCGGGCTCCCGGATCTCGGGGCTGAAGAACTCGAGCACGCCGGTGAGGCTCTCCGCGCAATGGACGGGGAAGAGGATCGCGGCGTGGAGCCCGGCTTGCCGGGCTGCCGAGGAGCGCACGAAGTCCGGGTTCTCGTGGACGTTCGTCACCCACTCCGGCTTGCCCGACTCCCATACGATCCCGGGCAGGCCGCCGCCACGCGGGACCAGCAAGGCCCGGCTCACCTCGACGAACGACTGCGTGTCCGTGCCCGTCTGCGTGTAGACGTCGACACACCGCAGCATCTCGGTGTCGTGGTCGACCCGCCAGAGCGTCCCGCAGGCCCACCCGAACCCGTCCGCGACGGCCCGCAACAGCCTGGGCGCGGCTTCCGCGAGCGAGCCGGCCTCCGCCAGCACCTTCACGACCTCGTACTGCGCGGCGAGGCGCTGCTCGGTCCGCTTTCGGTCGGACACATCCCGGAAGAACCACGCCCACCCGTGGTACCGGCCCCCCTCGTCCTGGAGCGGCGTGCCGTACGCCTCGAAGACGCGGCCGTCCTTGAGCCGGAGCTCGTCGCGCGGCGTCCTCTCGGGATGGCGGTAGAGGTCGAGGACCCGCTCCTCGAACCCGCGGGGGTCGACGAGCTGGTCGAAGATCGTCTGAGTTATGTCCTGGTCAGACTCGGTCTCGAGCGCGTCCGGGGGCAGGCTCCACATCTCGACGAAGCGCCGGTTGAACGAGACGATGCTGCCGTCCATCCACACGACGAGAGAGCCCTCGAGAGAGGCTTCGAGCTGGCTCTCCAGGACTTCGATCTTGCGTTGCGCCTCGTCAAAGGCAACGTCCGCGGTGGGCAGACGCCAGGGTCTTGCCATGGCCCCCTCACGTGGATTCTGGCTATTCGCAGCCTAGCAACCGAAGGCGGCGGCTAGTAGGCCTTTGCCCAGGTAGCGCGCTCGTTCCCCGAGCTGCCGCACACGAGACATGCGGCCCCCGGGTCCTCGCGTTCGAGCGGGAGCACGCGGATCGTGGCTTTTGTCTCCGCGGTCACCTTCTCCTCGCACGCAGCGTCGCCGCACCAGGGCCCTATCCAGAACCCGCCTTCGGACTCGACGCCTTCCTTCAGCTGGTCGAACGTCGTGGCCTCGTGCGTGTTCGCGTCGCGGAAGGCGGTGGCGTCCGCCAGCAACGCCGCCTGGCTCGCGTCCAGCCGCCCGCGCATACCCGCGATCGTCTGGTCGATCGGTACCTGCTCCTTGTCTCCGGTGATCCGGTCGGCAAGTGTCACCTGGTCGGCCGCGAGGTCGCGCGGACCGATCTCTATCCTTATCGGCACGCCCTTTAGCTCCCACTCGGAGAACTTGAAGCCGGGGCGGTGCTGGTCGCGGTCGTCGACGCGCACCTTGATCCCGTCGCCCGCGAGGGCGTCGCGGATCTTCGCCGCGGCCCCCAGGACGGAGGACTGCTCCTCGTCGTTCCTGTAGATCGGGACGACGACGACCTGGACTGGCGCGATCGCCGGCGGGAGACGAAGGCCGCGGTCGTCACCGTGCGCCATGATCGTCCCCCCGATCATGCGCGTCGAGAAGCCCCACGACGTGCCCCACGCGTACTCCTGCTCGCCTTCTTTGTTCAGGAACTGCACGTCGTACGCCTTGCTGAAGTTCTGGCCGAGGAAGTGCGACGTCCCGCACTGGAGCGCCTTGCGGTCGCGCATCAGGCCCTCGATCGGGAGCGTCTCGTCGGCGCCCGGGAAACGCTCGGACTCGGACTTGCGTCCGGCGAGCACGGGGATCGCCAGCACGTCAGTCGCCACCTCGCGGTAGACCTCGAGCATGCGGACGGTCTCCTCCCACGCCTCCTGC
>DASQDO010000383.1:0-7424 GCA_035634135.1 Actinomycetota bacterium | reverse complement strand
GACGCACACCGACCAGGGGTGGGCCGACGAGGTTCGCCGGCTGGCGGCCGAGCAGGACGCGGTCATCCTCGCCCACAACTATCAGGTCCCAGCCGTGCAGGACGTCGCGCACTTCGTGGGCGACTCGCTCGAGCTGTCGCGGATCGCGGCCGAGGTCGACGAGTCCACGATCGTGTTCTGCGGCGTGCACTTCATGGCCGAGACCGCCAAGATCCTCGCCCCCGAGAAGCGCGTGCTGATCCCGGACGCGGGCGCGGGCTGCTCGCTCGCCGCGTCGATCACAGCCGACCAGCTGCGCGCGTGGAAGGCCGAGCACCCCGGCGCCGTCGTCGTGATGTACGTGAACACGACCGCCGACGTGAAGGCCGAGACCGACATCTGCTGCACCTCGGCGAACGCGGTGAAGGTGGTCCAGTCGATCCCCGAGGACAAGGAGATCCTGTTCGGCCCCGACATGTTCCTCGGCGCGCACGTCGAGCGAGAGAGCGGCCGCAAGATGCACGTCTGGATGGGCGAGTGCCACGTGCACGCCGGCATCCAGCCGTCCGACATCCAGCAGATGATGGCGTCGCATCCCGACGCCGAGCTCCACGTCCACCCCGAGTGCGGATGCTCGTCGGCGTGCATGTACATGCTGTCGATGGGTGACCTGCCGAAGGACCGCACGTTCGTGCTGGGGACCGGGGGCATGGTGCGCCGCGCGCACGAGTCGACCGCGTCGGAGTTCATCGTCGCGACCGAGACGGGAATGCTCCACCGGCTCCGCAAGGAGAACCCGAAGGGCAACTACATCCCCGCGAACGAGGGCGCGGTGTGCGGCTACATGAAGATGATCACGGCGTCGAAGCTGCTGCGCTGCCTGCAGACGGGGGTGGACGAGGTGACGGTGCCGCCGGACATAGCCGAGAAAGCCCGCCGCCCGATCGAACGAATGATCTCGATCATCTAGCGGTCGCGACGCGGGGATGTGGCCCGTCGAATCTGCCTGCGGGAGAGGTGCGGGATCACTGCCCGCGCAACAGTTCGCCCATCTCGAAGTCGATATATCGGGAAATGAGCGTGGTGCCGCCGTCGGAGAAGGTCACACGACAGACACAGAGGAACGGCCCATACGCCGCGGTTCTGAAGCCTAGAGGCTCCCCCGAGGATTGTTCGACCTCAAACACCTTGTCGCCCCAGTGCTTGCCCAAGTAGAACTCTGCGCGCGCCACGTCCTCCAGGTCACCCCCTCGGTGACGGACGAGGTAGATGAAGATCTCGAACTTCTGTCCAGTGATCTTCGTCGGTTCCAAGACATGGGCGAGAAAGACTCTCCTGCTGTCTTTGTAGAGGGCTTTCCTCTGACCCACGAGGTCATCGGTGGCAGTGACGGTCGCTGTCTCTGAAAAAGTAGACGTCTCGGCGACGCGCCCTCCGGGTTCCACCGCCGGTAGCGTACGTAAGTCCTCACCGACCTCGAATCCTCCTGGGCCCTTCAAGCGGCTATAGCGGAGACGTTCTGCTACTGCATCGAACAGCGGATTCAATCGGTCGCGGAAGACCCATACCAGTCCCGCGATGAGCAGAACCCACGACAACGTCTGCAACAAGGGAACGATGTCCGCCACGATTCCTCCCCGGTTTGTTGGGCAGGTTTCGATTGAACCCCACCTATCCCCCTTGCGCCGCCTCCCCCACGCTGCCACCGTGGTTGAGGTGCACCGGACCGTGTTCCTTCTGGCACTGGCGGCGACGCTGACAATCGCGCCCGGGGCGATCGCCCAGACCGAGACTCCGTCACCGGTGCCGTCTCCCACGCAGGTGCCCCCCGACACGACCCCACCGGCCATCACGATCGGGACACGTGACGCCCGCGTCGTCCTCGGCACGCTCGACAAGCTCGCCGCGATCCGCGCGTCGTTCTCGGAGCCCTCTTCCGTCACAATCCGGGTGACCTCGCGCTCCGGTCGTCGCATCGTGCAGGTACCGATCGCAGAGCGTGCCGTGTCACGTGTCGCCGCCAAGTGGGCGGGCGGCGGTGTCCGTGGCCGGCTCGTGCGGCCGGGGAGGTACTCGTTCGTCGTCCGGGCTCGGGACGCGGCGGGCAACGGCTCGGTCAAGCGGGTCCCCGTGCGCGCCGTCGCCAGCTCGTACGCCGGCGCGGCCCCCCTCCACTACACGTACGTGCTCGAGGGCCGGGGCGTGCCGCGGTCGGCGATGCGCGATTTCGCGACGGTGGCGGCCGAGACCCTGGCCGACATGAAGGGGTGGTCGCTCCGCCACAACGTGAGCTATCGCCGCGTCGCCTCCGGCGGGAACTTCCGCCTGATCCTCGCCTCGCCGGGGTCGGTCGCCGCAGCAAGCCCGGCGTGCAGCTCGTACTGGAGCTGTCGCGTCGGCTCCCAGGTGCTGATCAACCTCGACCGCTGGCGCTACGCGACGCCGTCGTGGGACCAGCCGAGGCGCGAGTACCGCAGCTTCGTGATCAACCACGAGGTCGGGCACTGGCTCGGGCTGGGGCACGCCGGTTGCGGCGGAACGGGTCGCCCGGCCCCCGTGATGATGCAGCAGTCCAAGGGTCTGTACGGCTGCCGGCACAACGCGTGGCCGTTGGAGAGCGAACGAGCCCGGGTCGCGGCTCTGCGCGGCGGGACGGCGTGGCCTTTGATGCCGCTCGCGTCGCCGTGCACGATCGTCGGGACCGGCCGACGCGACGTGTTGAGGGGTACCGGCCGCCCCGACGTCGTGTGTGGGCTCGGGGGCGACGACGTCCTGCACGGTCTCGGCGGGGACGACGTCCTCGTCGGAGGTGGCGGACGGGACGAGCTACGCGGGGGGCCCGGCTCCGACCGAGCCCGGGGGCCGCACGACCGCTGCACGAGCTGCGGCGTGCACCGGCGGCAGCTCGCCGAGCCGGTGGCTCCGCCTGTTCGACGCGTGCGGGTCGACGTGGAGTAGATGCGAAAGACCCCCCGCTCAGCGGGGGGCCTTTCGCGACTACGGCCGGATCAGGCGAAGCAGGCGGGCTTGGCGACCTTGCAGACGGTCCCGGCCACCGTGAGCACGACGAAGCACGCGGCGTCGCCTACCTCCTCCGGGACGTACTCGTCGTTGATTGCACACGTCCATGCGTGCGCGGGGGCCGCGGTGGCGATGCTCCCGGCAACGGCGGCGGCGGCGACCAGCAGGCTCAGCGATTTCCGCACGTTCTCGTCCTTCCTCTAGCGGAGTGCGACGGCTGATTGTTCGGGTGCAGACCCCCGCCGTCCTGCTCGCCTGGCTGGAATCACCCATTTGACCTATGTGTGAAGCATGTGCATTCTGTGAGGTCTGTTCTCTATTGGGCCGTGAGGTGAGAGATGAGGATCAGGCGCTACCGGGGCAGGCACTTGAAGCCCCGGCCCCGGGGGAAGGCTCCCGCCGCCGTCGGCGCCGCGACCGTCGTCTGGTTCGCGGGTGGGTCCGCCCAGGCCGGGACCCACGTCGTTCGCGCCGGCGAGACTCTGTCGAGCATCGCGGCGCGCTCCCGCACGACGGTCGACGCCCTAGTGAAGGCGAACGACCTGACGAACCCGGACTTCGTCGTAGCCGGCCAGCATCTGCGCGTCCGGACGCCGGCGACCCGGCATCGTGTCCGGCCGGGCGAGACGCTGTCGAGCATCGCAGCGAGGTTCGGGACCAGCGTGGACCGGATCGCGCGAGCGAACCACCTGTCGAACCCGAACCTCATCGTGCCCGGCCAGAGCCTCCGCGTGCCCGGCGGCGTTCCGGTCGCCACCACGGTCTCCACCCCGGCGACTCCGCCGGCGGTCCCCGTCGCCGTCGTCGAGGATTCCCTCGAACGCCAGTCGGCGGCGCACGGGGTCCGGACCTCGCTCGTGAAGGCCGTCGCGATGAAGGAGAGCGCGTGGCGGCAGGACGCGGTGTCGTCCGCCGGTGCGCTCGGCGTCATGCAGGTGATGCCCGACACGGCCGACTTCGTCAACGAGGTCCTCGACCCGGGGCCGGAGCTCAACGTCCGCGACGCGGACGACAACGTGCACCTCGGCGTGATGTACCTCGACCACATGCTCGAACGGATGCCGTCCGAGAGGGACGCGCTGGCCGCGTACTACTCGGGGCCGGGCAACGTCGGGCCGCGGCTCGACCGCGGGCAGCGCGACTACGTCGCAGACGTGAAGGATCTGGAACGCGACTTCTAGGTCGTTGTCTCATCGCTTAATCGCACGAATCACTTTCGGATAGCAGGTTTGCCCATCGCGCGCAGTGAACCCGGGCGATCGTGGCGCGGGTTCGCCGGTCCATCCGGCCGGGACAGGTCCTGGAGCTTCCTCACATACAGGAAGCGATCGCGCGCGGGTTCATCGCCCTCGACGGCGACCGGATCCGCTACTCGCTCCACAAGGACCGGGCGTACGCATGGAAGGACCCCGAGGAATGGGTCAGAGCCGCGATCGTCGCGTACCTGATCGTCGAGAAGGACTACTCCCCGGCGCGGATGGAGCTCGAAGTGCCGATCCCGCGGCGCGTCCCCGGAGACTACGCAGACGTCGTCGTCTTCCGGGACGACAGATGCAAGGACCCGTACATCGTGGTCGAGGCGAAGGCGGCAGGCATCTCGGAGACCGCGCGAGCGCAAGGCATCGAACAGGCGGTAGGCGGGGCGCACAGCCTCCGCGCGCCCTTCGCGCTCTATTACGACCACGTCTCGTCGTTGCTCCTCGACACGAGCGGCGCGTACCCCGCCGGAGAGCGTGTTGCAAACCGGCGCGGCGGCCATCAGAGCGTTCCGCGACAGTATTCCGAGGACGAGCCGTCGTTCCGCTTCGTAGCAGCGGGCCCCGACGACATCACCCGGGCCGATGCCCGCCGGCTGGAGAACAAGGTGCGCCGGACCCACTCGATCATCTGGTCGGGTGGTAAGCGCGATCCGCTCACGTCGTTCGACGAATGGAGCAAGCTGCTCTTCGCGAAGGTCCACGACGAACGGACGACGCCCAACGGGGTCCCGCGCAGGTTCCAGGTGGGATCCGGCGAAACCGCGACGGCGGTTGCGAATCGCATCCACCACTTGTTCGCCGACGCAATGAAGGTGGACAAGAGCATCTTCCGGTCGGAAGCCCGCTTGTTGCTGTCCGACGACAAGATCCGCGACATCGTCGAGGTCCTGCAGGACGTCAGCATCCTCAATACGGAGGCGGACACGATCGGCGCGGCGTTCGAGCGCTTCTTCGGGTCGGTCTTCCGCGGCGAGCTCGGTCAGTACTTCACGATGCGCGAGATAGCCCGGTTCGTCGTGGGCGCCGTGGGAGTTGACCACCGCCACTTCGTGATCGACCCGACGGCGGGGAGCGGCGGGTTCCTGCTGGAGGCCCTCCTCCAGGGATGGCACTCCATCGAGAACGACTTCAGCGGCCAGTCCGAGATCGAGCGCAAGAGGATCGAGTTCGCGATGCAGCAGGTCTTCGGGATCGAGATCCACGAAACGCTGGCGCGCATCCTGAAGATCAACCTCCTCCTGCACCACGACGGGCACACGAACATCGAGGGGGACAGGAGCTGCCTCGACGTCGACTTCGGCAACCAACGTCTGCGGACGTCGTGGAGGGGCGGGTTCGACCGGGTGATCGGGAACCCACCGTTCGGCGACGACGTCAGGGCCGGTGACGGCGATCTTCTCGGGACGAACGAGCTCTCCGCGTTCGCAGTCGCCCGCGATCGGGCCCAGGTCCCGTCCGAGCACGTGATCCTCGAACGCGGCATCGACATGCTGCGTCCCGGCGGCCGGCTGGCGTTCGTCATCCCGGACGGCTTGCTCAACAATCAGGGCGAGCCGTCGAACTGCCCGCGGGTCCGGAGGCTCCTCGCCCGGAGTGGCGTCATCGAGGCGATCGTGTCTCTTCCTCATCACGCGTTCCGCAAGTCGGGAGCTCAGAACAAGACGTCGATCCTGATGTTCAGGACGTTCTTCGATTCGGAGCGCGCGGAGTGGGACGCGGCGTACGGTGCCGCGGAGGCCGCCGGCGCGGACGAGGACGCCGCCGTCCTGGAGGGGCTGCGCGCGCTCGACTACGACGTGTTCCTCGCGGAGGCGACGCACGTCGGGTATACGCCGACCGGCCAGAAGTCCGACTCGAACGATCTGTATGTGAGCGACGAACGGGGGTACGTCGCGGACGGCCAGGAGGGGTCGATCCTCGGTGAGCTGTGGCGGTTCCGTGCCGCCCCGGGCACCTACGACGGCAGTCGGTCCCCCGACTGCATGTCGCTGAGCGTCGTCGACATGTGGAAGGCGCACCCGAGCCATCGGCTCGACCCCAAGTACTTCCTGTTCAAGCGCGAGGAACGGTCGCCGGCGCCCGAGGGTTGGATCACCGCGCGGGTCGGCGAGGTCATGCGCCGGCGCAGGGAACGGCAGCGGCCGGAGGACGACCCGGATCGCGAGGTGGTGGTGCTCACGGTCCCTCAAAGCGGCGACCTCCGACAGCGTCCGGCCGGCAAGGGTCGCAACCCGCCCGAGTGGCGCGGGATGTATTTCGAGGGCATGCCGACGAAGTGGTACGCCGTGCGCAGCGGTGACGTCGTCTTCTCGGGGATAGACCTCTGGAAAGGTTGCATCGCGGTCGTCCCGGACGAGTTCGACGGCGCGCTCGTCAGCGGCGAGTACCCGGTCTACGAGGTCGTCGACGAGAGGCTGGACGCGGACTTCCTGTCCATCCTGCTCCGGAGCCGGCACTACCGGCGTGCGTTCCGCGCTATCACGACCGGCCACAGCAACCGCCTGCGAACACAGCCCGAGGACTTCGAGGACTTGGAGATCAGCTTCCCGGTGTCGAAGGACGAACAACGCCGTCTGATCGCCGAGGCGGTGCGCGCGAGACGGGCGCTTCGTGAAGCCGATGTCTCGTTGAGGGAGGCCATGTTGAAGTTCAGCGACGTGATCGACGGACGGGGTGACGAGGAATATCCGGTGGAGGAGGAGGACGCGCCCCCCTAGGCGTCTAGGTCTCGCGCGGGGTAGCGGCGACGCCCCCGACCGACGAGAGCACACCGAGCATCCCCGCGGCCGCGACGACCGCGAGGCCCGGCCCCGCACTCGCCTCGGCCCCCACCTCGTGGCGCAACAGGATCCCGCGCGGAGCCGCGTCGTCGTTCGCCGACACCGTCCGGAAGTCTGCGAACGCGATGCCTCCGATCGCGAGCGAGATCCAGAACGCGACCCATGCGACCCCGCTCTTCTTGCGCACGACGAGGGCGATCGCCGCCACTATCAACGCGACGCCGCCCACCAGCGTGAGGCGGCCGTCCCGGTCGTCCACGCCCTTGAACGGCTCGCCCTGACCGGGCTCGATCTCGTCGGTGTCCTCGCCGAAGTCGACGTCCGGGGCGACTTGCCGCGGGGTGATCACGGCCCAGTCGAGGAACGAGCCCGTGATCGCACAGAG
>DASQDO010000382.1:0-17273 GCA_035634135.1 Actinomycetota bacterium | reverse complement strand
CGCTCGCGGTCGGACGCGAGCCGCCGGAAGGCGACGTGCGCCAGCGGGTTCCACGCGACGAGGTCGCGCAGGAGGCCGGCGACGAACACCACCCTTACGTCGTGGGTCTCGAGGTGTGCGACCTCGTGGGCGAGCACTCCCTCGAGCTCTTCGCGGTCGAGGTCGAAGATCACGGCTTCGGAGATCAGGATGCGCCCGCGCTTACCGCCGCAGGCGAACGCCCCCTGGACCCCGTCGGGGAGCACGAGGACCTCGGGAGTCGCCGGGAGCGACGACAGGCTCACGACGTCTTCGAGGGCCGGGCCGACGACCGCGAGGTGATCGTCGGCGAGCGGGCGGCAGCGCGAGACGAGCCGGCGCACGAGCAGGACGCCGACGACGCGGCGCAGGAGCATGAACGACGTGACGAGGGCGCCGGCCAGCAGGATCCACGGCCCGGCCGAGCCCGTCAGCGCGTAGGGCGTGACTGCATGCGTCTGCTGGTCCTGCAGAAGGAGCAGATGGAGGAGGTCGCCCGAACGGTCCAGGAGGGCCGAGCCGGCCGGCCGGAGGACCGCGATCTCGGGGAGCAGCGCGTGCTCGTAGGCGAGGGCCGCGACGAGCGGCAGGACGAGAGGAAGGCACAGCAGGACGGCGGAGAGGACACCTCCGGGCCGGTTGATGATCCGCCGCAGCACGAGGGCCGCGGCGAGCGTCACCACGGAGACGGCCAGGATCACGACCCAGGCCGAGTCCGTCTCCAGCGCGAGGACCGCGGGGGCCGCGCTCGTCACGGTCAGTCCGTGTCTCTCCGCTGGTCGATGGCCTCTCGGAGCCTCTCGATCACCTCTTCGTCCTCCTTCTCGACCTTGTCGACGAAGTACGCGACGGCGGGGTCGGGGAAGTGCTGGACGAGCCAGTCGACGACCGACTTCACGGTGGAGCTGGCGTACTCCTCGCGCGACACGAGGGCCGAGTAACGGTGGGCGGGCTGGTCCTCCACACGCCGGAGGAGACCCTTGTCGGTGAGGCGTCCGAGCGTCGTCATCACGGTCGTGTAGGCGATCGGCCGGCTCTCGTTGAGCGCGCGGTGGACGTCGCGGACGGTGACCTCACCCGCGTCCCATACGACGTCCATGATCTCGGACTCGAGGGGGCCGAGGACGTCGGCGAGCGTGTGCTTCCTGCGAGCAGCAGCCATCTAGGCGACACCCCATTCCCGTTGACCTACTGCAATAGTAGAGCAGCGTGGACGAAGAGGTGCTGCCCGGCGGGAACACCCACGAGTCGATCGTGAGGGTGGGCGACACCGTCCGCCGCCCGACCGGGCCGTGGACGCCGGCGGTCCACGCGTTCCTGCGCCACCTGGAGGCGACGGGGTTCGACGGCGCCCCCCGGGTGCTCGGGACCGACGAGGGGGGCCGTCGAGGTCCTGACGTTCGTCGAGGGGGACGTCGTGTATCCGGACAACCTCGGCCTGATCGCGTCCGACGAGGCGCTGGCGGAGGTGGCGGGGCTGATCCGCGACTTCCACGAGGCGTCTTCTTCGTTCGACCCGAGCGGCTACGAATGGTCCGACCGCGGGTCCGACGGGACGCCGGACGGCGAGATCGTGTGCCACTGCGACCTCGCGCCGTGGAACCTCGTCCGGCGTCCGGACGGGAGCTGGGCGTTCATCGACTGGGACCTCGCGGCCCCCGGGACGCGGGCCTGGGACCTCGCGTGGTCGCTTCTGACGCTGGTCCCGCTGTCGCCGGACTTCACGATCCCGGGCGCCGACGTCGAGCACCGCCTCCGGGTCTTCCGGGACGCCTACGGGGGGTTCGCGCCCGAGGTCGTCGACGTCGCCGTCGAGCGGTGCGAACGCGAGGCCGGGCTCATCCGCACGGACCCCGCGTACGCCCGGCTCCTCGAGGAAGGGCACGACCGGATATGGGCCGGCGCCGGCGCGCACGTGGCGCGCCGCGCACTGACGTGGAAGGCGTTGCTCAGCCCTTCGCCAGGGCCACCAGGTTCGGCATGATCTCCGGCCCCTTGAGGTGGCCGATGCTCCCCTTGCGTGACGCGCTCTCGCCGTAGGTCTCGACGCCGTCGGGGCTCACTCCCCCGCCCGAGATCAGCAGCGGCACGGGGCCGTCGGTGTGGGCCTTGCGCGCGCAGCTCGTCGAGTGGTCGGCTGTGACCGCGACGATCGTCTTCTTCAGGTCGAGCTCGTCGAGCAGCGGCCCGAAGAACAGAGAGTCGATCTCCTCGATGCTCGCGATCTTCGCCTCGTAGTCGCCGTCGTGCGCCGGGACGTCGGGCCCCTTGATGTGGATGTAGAGGCCGTCGTAGCCCTCGATCGCCTCCAGCGCGAGCGCGGCCCACTTGCCGTACTGCTCTTGCGGCGGGATCCCGGTCGGCGCCTCGACTATGCCCATGCCGGTGAGCCGCGCGATCCCGAGCTCGACCGGCATCTCGACGAAGCAGCCCATCTGGGGGCCGAACTTCTCCTTGAACGGGACGAGATCCGGGAGGTGGTCGCCACCGTCCCGGGTGAGCACGAAGTTGCCCGGGAGCTTGCGCGCCGCCGTGCGCGTCGCGTTGGTCTCGCTCGCGTTCAGGACCTCGTAGCTTGCGCGCAGCCACTCGTTCGTCAGGCGTGCGGCTCGTTGCGCGGCGGGATCGTTCTCGTGGCCCGCCACGGGCGTCACGTGCACGACGTGGTTGTCGAACGTCTCGAGCGCGACGCCGAGCGCGCCCTGGCGACCGTACGCGGGGTCGGAGTTCTCGACCTCGGCCGAGAGCGGGCCTTCGTCCGATCGCAGCACGAGCACGCCGCGGTGGCCGATCGTCGCGCGGAACTCGAACGACGCGCCGGGGACGCGGACCTTCTGCTGGACCTCCTCGGCGAGCGCGTGGGCCTCCTCCGAAGAGAGGTCACGGCCGACGCGCCGGTCGAGGATCGCCCAGCCGTCGCCCTCCTTCTCGACCGTTGCGAAGTTCACGCGGTAGGCGAGGTCGCCGTCCTTGACGTCCAGGCCCGCGCCCACGGACTCGAGGGGGCCGCGGCCGGTGTGGTGCTCGTGCGGGTCGTATCCGAGGATCGAGAACACCGCGATGTCGGACTCGGGAGCGATGCCCTCGCCGACCGTCGTGACGTAGCCGTTGCGGCCCTCGCTCGCGAGCCGGTCCATCAACGGCGTGCGCGCGGCTTCGAGCGGCGTGCGTCCGCCGAGCTGCGGCAACGGGTCGTCCCCGAGACCGTCGAGGATCACGTAGCAGATGCGCTTGAGGGCCATTTCTCTCCTTGCGGTTGTCTAGACGGCGGCTTTGACGATCGCGGCGAAGTCACCCGCGTCGAGGGACGCCCCGCCGACGAGGCCCCCGTCGACGTCGGGCTGGCCGACGATCGCCTTCGCGTTGCCGGGCTTCATGCTCCCGCCGTAGAGGATCCGCATCGCGTCGGCGACCTCCTCCGGGAACATCTGGCGCAGGACGCCGCGGATGAACGAGATCGTCTTCTGCGCGTCGTCGGGCGTCGCGGTCTGTCCCGTGCCTATCGCCCAGATCGGCTCGTACGCGACGACGAGCTCGCGCGCCTGGTCGGGCTTGACGTTCTTGAGGCCCTCGCGGACCTGGCCCTCGACCTTGCGCTCCGTACGGTCGTTCTCGCGCTCGATCGCGGTCTCGCCGCAGCACATGATGGGCTTGAGCCCCGCGGCGATCGCGGCCCGCACCTTCGCGTTCACGTCCTCGTCGGTCTCGCCGAAGATCTCGCGGCGCTCCGAGTGGCCGAGGATCACGTACTCGACGGCGAGCGACTTGAGCATGTCGGCCGTGACCTCGCCCGTGTACGCGCCCTCCTTCGCGGCGTGCATGTTCTGCGCGCCCAGCCCGATCAGGTAGCGGTCGGAGTCGATGAGTGTCTGCACGGTCCGCAGCGCGGTGAACGGCGGGCACACGACGACTTCGACCTTGTCGTAGTCGTGGCCGGCGAGCTCGTGGTTCAGCGCCTGGACGAGGCGCATCGCCTCGAGGTGCGTCTTGTGCATCTTCCAGTTGCCCGCGATCAGCGGAGTCCTCATAGAGCGCGTCCTTTCGATCTCAATACCGCGACCCCCGGTAGCTCCCGGCCCTCCAGGAGCTCGAGAGACGCCCCTCCGCCGGTAGACAGGTGCGAGACCGCGTCCTCCATCCCGAGCTGCTTGAGGGCCGCGGCCGAGTCGCCTCCTCCGGCGACCGTGTAGGCGCCGTTGCGGGTCGCGCTCGCGACGGCCTCCGCGACCGCCCGCGTACCGCCGGCGAACTCCGGGACCTCGAAGATGCCCATCGGGCCGTTCCACAACACGGTCTTCGCTTGCTCGATGGTCTTCGAGAATTCGGCTGCGGTCGCCGGGCCGATGTCGACGCCGAGCCGGTCGCCGATGGCGTCGAGCGGAACGGGCTCGCAGGGCGACCCCGCGTCCGGCGAGGTGGCCGCCACGACGTCGCTCGGGAGCAGGACCTTCACGCCCCGCTCGGTCGCGCTCGCGAGGACGTCGCGCACCTCGTCGACGCGGTCCTGCTCGACGAGCGATCGGCCGACGTCGTGCCCCTGCGCGACCAGCAGCGTGAACGCCATCGCGCCTCCGATGCAGATGGAGTCGACGCGTTCGAGGAGGTTCCCGATGACGCTGAGCTTGTCGGAGACCTTCGCGCCGCCGAGCACCGCCACGAACGGGCGCTCGGGCTCGTGGAGGAGCCGTTCGAGCTTCGTCACCTCGTCGGCGAGGAGGTAGCCGGCGGCCGCGGGGAGGAGCTCGGCGACTCCCGAGATCGAGGCGTGCGCACGGTGCGCCGCTCCGAACGCGTCGTCGACGTAGGCCTCCGCTAGACGCGCGAGGGCCTGGCTCATCTCCGGGTCGTTGCGCTCCACGCCCGGCTCGAAGCGCAGGTTCTCAAGCAGGACGACGTCGTAGTTGCTCGCGCACGCGAGCCGTGCGCTCTCGCCGACGACGTCTCCGGCGACCTCGACGTGGGTGCCGAGGAGCTCGGCGAGGCGGTCCCCCACGGGCTTCAGGCTCAGCTCGTCGACGACCTTGCCCTTGGGGCGGCCGAGGTGCGAGCAGACGGCGAGCCGGGCGCCGCGGTCGAGCAGGGCCTTCAGTGTCGGGACGGCCGACCGGATGCGGAGGTCGTCGGTGATGGCGCCGTCGCGCAGGGGGACGTTCAGGTCGCAGCGGACGAGGACGCGCTTGCCCTCGACGTCGAGCGAGTCGATCCCCGGCAGGTCGTTGGCCATGACGGGGGCGAGTGTAGAAGGTCGCGAGGCGTCAGTTGCAGACCGGTGGTTCCCAGTCCCCGATCGCTTCGAAGCGGATGATCTCGCCCCCGTCGTCGAAGAAGAGAGCGTCCCTCGACGACCTCTGCTTGAACGTGCCGCGCCCGATGAAGCCCTCGGGGGCGTTCGTCGCGTCGAAGGGGGGATCCGGGACGACCCACTCGCGGCCCCCGAAGACGACCGGGTCGACCCCGCAGTGCCACAGCGAGACCTCGGTCCTCGCCCACGTCTGCCGCAGCGACGCCCGTTCGGAGTTCGGTTCGAACGAGCACTGCCGGCCCGGGACCTCACGGAGGTCCGCTACGCAGTCGTATTGCACGAGGAGGGACGCCGGGGCGAAGCCGGGGGTCTGCTCGATCTCGAGCGTCGCCGGGACGCCGCCCGGGGGCAGGAGGAAGGTGACCTGGCCGAGGACTCGATCGCCGGGGCGGACGGGAGACTCGAACAGCCTCGTCGCCAGGGGCCCGAACATCGCGTCCTCCCACGGCACGGTCGCCTCGCCGTCGGAGGTCCGCAGCAGGACGTCTTCCATCTCGAGGCGCAGCTGCCTGGTTGCACGGTTGTCGACGCCGAGGACGAACCTGCACCACTTGCTGCCGTCGGTGAGCTCGGCGGTCCCCCCCTCGGACCGGGCGTTGCCGGTCCTGCACACGCCCCAGCGGATCTCGACGGTGACCGTGCCGGCCGCAGGGTCGCGTTTCTCGGGGGCCGGGGTCTCCGCCGGGCGCTCCCCCTCCTCCCCGCACACCTGCTCGTAGAGGCCGGCGCCGCTCCTGATCTCGTCGATCGCCGGCGAGGTGACGTCAAGGAGCGCTTCTCCGGCGGCGGCGTCCGACACGACGATCCTGAGGCTCGCGGGCAGAACACCGGGGTTGATCGTCTCCCACAGATACGGCTCGCCCTCGTAGAGCTGCTGGAACTCGTCGTAGGCCTCGTCCTTCGAGACGTATTCGACGCTCTCGATGCCGGGCCGGTCGAGGAGCGCGTCACGCAGCGCTCGCACCTCCGCTCGGGAGGCTTCCTCACGGAGGAAGACCGCCGCCTCGTCGGGCGGTGGGTTGAGGCACCAGGCTTGGGCCAGGCACGCGAGGTCCTGCGGGTCGCATTCGGCGGCCGCCGGGCCCGGGCGAGGCCGTCCCCCGCCCAACATGCCGACGGCGGCCGTCGCGCCGGCCAGCGTCACGGCCAGGCCCGCGGCGACCGCTGCGTAGCGTCTCCGGCGCATCCGGCGGCCCCTGTCGGTCAGGGCGTTCACGTCGATCCCCCGGGTGGGCTTCGCCGCGGCGGCTTCGAGGATGCTCCTCGGGTCCTCAAACTGCATTCGGGGCCTCCTCGGGGTTGCCCAAGAGCTCGGGCGAGCGGAGCCGCGCGATCCCGCGGCGTGCGAGTGACTTCACGGTCGGTTCGGGTGCGCCCATGAGCTCGGCGACGCGGGCGAACGGAAGGTCGCAGAAGTAGTGGAGCAGGAGGGCCGTCCGCTGGCGCGGGGGCAGCGCGGCGACCGCTTGGCGGACGCCCAGTGCGGCGGCGGTATCGAGGGCGCCGAGGTCGGGGGCCGGACGCGAGGCGAGGCGATCGCGCGCCCTCCGCTCGGCCGATCGCCGCCTGAAGTACGAGTTCGCGAGGTTGATCGCGATCCGGCTCGCCCACGCCGGCGGGTGGTCCATCTTCCGGATCCGGCGCCAGTCACGGCACACCCGGGCGAGGGCGTCCTGGGCGAGCTCCTCGGCCACGGCGGCGTCGCCGCAGTAGAGGCTGAGGAGCCCGACGAGCCGCCCGTGCTGGGCCCGGCAGAAAGCGATCAGGTCTTCTTCGTCGGTCACGGTTCTAAGACGCACGAAGGGGGGCCGCAGGATGCGCGGCCCCCCTTCGATTGCGCAGTCAATGGCGCATTGCGCAACTACGTGCGCACGCGGCGGCTACAGCGAGCTCGCCACCAGCTCCGTCAGGTCGACCAGACGGTTCGAGTAGCCCCACTCGTTGTCGTACCAGCCCAGGACCTTCACCATGTTTCCGTTCACCATCGTCGAGGCCCCGTCGATGATGCAGCTGTGCGAGTTCCCCACGATGTCACTCGAGACGATCGCGTCCTCGGTGTACTCGAGGATCCCCTGCATCCCCGCCGACGCGGCGGCTTCGCGGTAGGCCTGGTTCACCTCGTCCTTCGTCGGCTCCCCGTTGAGAACCGCCACGATGTCCGTGATCGAGCCGTCGGGCACCGGCACCCGCAGCGCGAGGCCGTCGAGGCGCCCCTTCAGCTCCGGCATCGCCAGCGACGCGGCCTTCGCGGCCCCCGTCGTCGTCGGGATGATGTTCACGGCGGCGGCACGGGCGCGGCGCAGGTCGTCGCGCGCGAGGTCGAGCGTGTTCTGGTCGTTCGTGTACGCGTGGCACGTCGTCATGAAGCCCTTGTCGACGCCCCAGTTGTCCTGGAGGACCTTCGTCATCGGCACCACGCAGTTCGTCGTGCACGACGCGTTCGAGATGATGTGGTGGTTCGCCGGGTCGTACTTGTCGTGGTTGACGCCCATGACGACCGTGACGTCCTCGTCCTTCGCGGGGGCCGAGATGATGACCTTCTTGGCCCCGCCCTCGACGTGCTTGCCCGCGTCGCCGCGCTTCGTGAAGAAGCCGGTCGACTCGATCACGATGTCGACGCCGAGATCGCCCCACGGGAGGGCCGCGGGGTCACGCTCGGAAAGGAGCTTGATGTCCTGGCCGTCGATCGTGAAGCCGCCGTTCGAGACCTTGACCTCGCGGCCGAAGCGCCCGTGCACCGAGTCGTACTTGAGCAGGTGCGCCATCGTCTCGGCGTCGCCGAGGTCGTTGACGGCTACCAGCTCGAGCGACGAGCCCTTCGCCTTCAGAGCCCGGAAGAAGTTCCGTCCGATACGGCCGAAGCCGTTGATCCCGATCCGCGTCGTCATCGACGATCCCTCCTGGAGTTGGGGAATGGGTGAGGCCCCCATCCTACCGGGCGGCCCCTCCGGGGCCTCAGAGAGAGGCGAGGACGGCCGCGAGGCGTTCGGCGTCGTGCGCCCCGCTCTCGCTCGCGACGTCCGCTTCGACGACCCGGACCCCGAGCGACTTCACCGACGTCACGTCCACGCCGTCCACCGGCACCACCGGCGACTGGACCACGACCACGTCGACCGACCGGGCGCCCGCGTGGGCGAGCAGAGACTCGAGGTGCGCGGCCGCGTCGAGGCCCTCGGTCTCGCCCTTCTGCATCCGCGCGTTGCACACGAACACGCGCCGGGCCGCCGTCTCCTGGAGCGCCTTGCGGATCCCGGGAACGAGGATCGTCGCGATCAGGCTCGTGAACAAGCTGCCGGGCCCGAGGACGACCTGGTCGGCGTCGAGGATCGCCTGCACCGCGTCCCGGTTAGCGCGCGGAGACCGCGGCTCGAGGAACAGCGCCTGGATCGGGTCCTTCGTCTGCGCTACCGCGACCTGACCGCGCACCACCCCGTCGCGCACCTGCGCCATCAGCGTGACCATCTCGTTCGTCGCCGGATGGACGCGGCCCTCGCACCCGAGCATCCGTCCGGCTGCCGCGACCGCCTCCGCGAAGTCGCCGGTCATCTCGGTGAACGCGGCGATCACGAGGTTGCCGACGGTGTGGCCGGTGAGAGCTCCGGACTGGAAGCGGTGCTGGTACAGGCGAGCGCGCTCGTCGTCTCCCGCCAGCGCGACCAGACAGTTCCGGATGTCGCCGGGAGGGGGTATGCCCAGCTCGCGCGTGAGCTGGCCCGACGATCCCCCGTCGTCGGCGACCGTCACGACCGCGGAGATCTCGTCGGCGTAGTGACGTGCGGCCATCAACGTCGCTGCCAAGCCGTGGCCTCCGCCGATCCCGGTCACCTTCACGGCGCGGTCACCGCCGGCGGCCGTTCGACGTCACGGTGGATCACCTTCGCGGGGTAGCCCTTCTCCTGGACGAACGCCCCGAGCTCCTCCGCGAGCACGACCGAACGATGCCGCCCGCCCGTGCACCCGACCGCGATCGTGAGGTAGTGGCGGCCCTCGCTCTCGTATCCGGGAAGCAGCACGGCGAACAGGTCCTTCGCCCGGGCGAGGAAGTCACCCGTCACGTCCTTGCCGAGCACGTAGTCGCGCACGGGCTCGTCCAGGCCGGTGTGCTCGCGCAGCCCCGGCACCCAGTGCGGGTTCGGCAGGAACCTCACGTCGAGCACGAGGTCGGCGTCGAGCGGGAGGCCGAACTTGTAGCCGAAGGAGATGATCGTGGTCTTGAGCCCTTCGGCCGCCGAGGTGACGTCGAAGTACGCGCTGAGCTTGCGCCGCAGGTCGCGCACCGACAGGTCCGACGTGTCGATGATCAGGTCGGCGCCGTCGCGCAAGGACAGCATGAGCTTTCGCTCGCGCTGGATGCCGACCGTGAGGTGGTCCTGGAGCGCGAGCGGGTGCCGGCGCCGCGTCGCGTCGAAGCGCCGCACCAGGGCTTCGTCGTCGGCTTCGAGGAACACGAGCCGGAAGCTCCCGACGTCGCGGCGCAGCTCCGCGAGCGCGTCCTTGATCTCGCTGAAGAACATGCCCCCGCGCGAGTCGATGACGAGCGCCATCCTCTTGATCTCGTGCCCCGGCCCCAGCGCGAGCGACAGCATCTTGCCGATCAATGCCGGGGGCAGGTTGTCGATGACGAACCACCCGAGGTCCTCGAAGGCCTTGGCGGCCTCGGACATCCCCGCGCCCGACAGGCCGGAGATGACCGTGACCTCGACGTCGCGGGCCGCGGTCACGACGCTTTCCGCCCGTGGAGGTTGTCGTAGATCGCCTCTGCCACCGTCGCAGGGAGCCCGGGCACGGAGCGCAGCTCCTCGAGTGACGCCTCACGGACACGTTTGACGGACCCGAAGTGCTTCAGGACCTTCTTGCGCCGCACCTCGCCGAGGCCGGGGATCCCGTCGAGCGCCGACTGCGTCATCTTCTTGCTGCGCCGTAGCTGGTGGTACGTCAGCGCGAACCGGTGGGCCTCGTCGCGGATGCGCTGGAGCAGGTAGAGGGCTTCGGAACCCCGCGGGATCAAAATCGGTTCCGCCTCGCCCGGGACGAAGACCTCCTCCATGCGCTTGGCGAGCGAGACCGTCGTCACGCCGTCTACGCCGAGCTCGCCCATGACCTCGACGGCCCGGTTGAGCTGGCCTTTCCCGCCGTCGATCACGACGAGGTTCGGGGGGTAGGCGAACTTGGCTCTCTTGCCCTCGGGTGCGAGGACGTTCTCCTGCTCCTCGAGGAAGCGTGCGAAGCGGCGGCGGATCACCTCTCCCATGTTCGCGAAGTCGTCCTGTCCCTGGGCCCACTTGATGGCGAAGCGGCGATAGTCCGACCTCTTCGGGAGCCCGTCCTCGAACACGACCATCGAGCCGACGGCCTCGGTCGGGCCGGTATTCGAGATGTCGAAGCACTCGATCCGAAGGGGCGCGTCGTCCATGCCGAGCGCCTCCTGGAGCTCCGTCAGCTGTTGCGACCGCGCGGCGAAGTCGCTGGCGCGCTTGAGACGGTGCTGCGTGAACGCCTGCTTCGCGTTCTCCGTCACGGTCTCGAGCAGCATGCGCTTGCCGCCGCGCTGGGGGACGCGGACCTTGACGTTCGAGCCGCGCAGGTCCGTGAGCCATCGCTCGATGAGGCGGGCGTCCTCGGGCTCGACCGGCACGAGGACGTGGGGCGGGGGCTCGGCCTCGGAGTAGAGGCGCTCGAGGAAGCCTTCGACGAGCGCGGGCGTGTCGAGGTCCTCGACCTTGTCGACGACGAACCCCTTGCGTCCCGTCACGCGGCCTCCCCGCACGAAGAAGACCTGGAACGCGGCTTCGAGCTCGTCCTCCGCGAAGCCGATCACGTCGAGGTTCTCCGATTGCTGCGACACCATCTGCTGCTTGGCGATCGCCTTGCGGACGTTGTCGAGCTGGTCGCGGTACTTCGCGGCGAGCTCGAACTCCTCCGTCGTCGCGGCCTCCTTCATCGCGGTCTCGAGTCGCCGGGTGACCGGCTTCGTGTTGCCGTCGAGGAAGTCGCAGAGCTCGAGCGCGATCCGGCGGTGCTCCTCTTCGGAGACGGCTTCGACGCAGGGACCGGCGCAGCGTTCGATATGGAAGAGGAGGCACGGCTTGCCGCGACGGCGGCAGCGATCGAACACGCCCTGGCTGCACGTCCTCATGGGGAACGTCCTCAGCAGGAGGTCGAGAGTCTCGCGGATCGCGTAGGCATGTGCGAAGGGGCCGTAGTAGCGGACGCCCTTTCTCTTGCGCTCGCGGAGGACGCGGGCCCTCGGGTACTCCTCGTCGAGCGTGATCGCAAGGTAGGGATAGGTCTTGTCGTCCCGGTAGCGGACGTTGTAGCGGGGGCGGTGCTGCTTGATGAGGTTGAGCTCGAGGTGGAGGGCCTGGACCTCGCTCTCGGTGACGATCCACTCGAGGTCGGCGGCGGCCTCGACCATGGCCTGCGTTCGGGGGTGGAGGTCGGAGGCGAAGTAGTTCGAGAGCCGGGAGCGCAGCGACTTGGCCTTGCCGGCGTAGATGACGCGGCCCTGGGCGTCGCGGAAGAGATACGCGCCGGGCCGGGCCGGGATGGTCCCGGCCGGGGGGCGCTGGAGGGTCCGCTTGACGGCCACGGCCCCATTCTCGCCCGGCCGTGATGTTCCCCCGGGCGTTTGGTCGCGGTCAGTCCCGGGGCGCCGGCTGCATCCGCAACGAGTCGGGGGCCAGGTCCGCTCCGTTGGGCCACACGATCGTGCCCGACTGTGCGTCGACCCGGACCCTCCGGAAGTAGTCAGGGTCGCGCACGGGCTCGAAGACCGGGCCGACGAGATACGGGCCCAGGTCCCGCTCGGCCCGGTGGCCGTCGGAGAAGACGAGCGCGACGCGATAGCCGCCGAGAGGCATGACCTCGACGACGTCGACCGGCTTGGTTCCGTTCTGCTTCGCCCTCATGGAACCTGCTCTCCGCTGGCGGCCTTGTCCCACAAGTCTGCCAGGTGGCCGGTCGCGCCGGGCTAGGGGTTCGGCTCGGTCCAGTCGGCCGGGAAGTAGCGCGTCGCTTCCTCGAAGGTCGTCTCGGCCCCCTCGGCTTCGCCTACGGGGGCCTCGCCCGGGACCTCGTCGAGCCCGGCCTCGGCGGACTTCGTCTCGGCCTTCGGCTCCGCCTCCGGCTCCGGCAGCGGGTTCGATTTCGCCCACGACCTCAAGGATCTGACCAGGGCCCGGACGCTCCGCTGCGCCGCTTCGTCCTCGCCGGGGATGCAGTCCATCGAGGTCCGGACCGGGCGCACGTCTCGCTGGAACGCGAAGCGCTCCCAGTCGTTCGGCAGCTCGTACTTGCACGGCCACGACGACGGCTGGTTGTCCAGGATCAGCCCGACCCGGATCCGGTAGAACTTGCGCCCGTCCGGCGAGCGCCACGGCACCGACGCGTCCTCGACCGCGTGCAGGAAGCCGGGCAGGTACTCGAGCATCCCCTCGATCTGGGCCCGCTGCTCGAGCTGGAACGCCACGATGTCGCTCAGCGCTCCGATGCCGGACTCGAAGTCGTCGCCGCGGCGCGCGAGCAGGCGGATGCCCGCCCGCGCCACGCGGTCGTTAGAAGCGAACAGAGCGCGCAGCTCCTCCGGCTCGTCGCCGATCCCGGCGGCGACCTGGTCCGCGGCGCGGAGAGCCGCGGCGAACGCCTCGCGCGTACGCAGGAACTCGGCCCCCGCTCCCGTCGCGTTGTCGAGCAACCTCTGCTGCTCGGGCGCCACGTCCGCGAACGTGTCGGCCAGCGTGCCGAGCGAGGCCAGGATCGTCGCCAGGTCGTCGCCTCGGCCGCGCAAGCCGCCGGCGAGCTCCTGGATGACCCGCCGGGACGCCTCGGGCGGAACGTCCGCGAGGACCCGGTCCAACGCTGAGAGCAGCCTCTGGAAGTCCACCGGCAGCTCCGTGTTCGCTCGCGCGATCGCGTCACCGTCCTCTAGCATCTCGCCGGCCGACGACCCGGGCGTCAGGTTCACGAACTGCTCGCCGACGGGGCTCTTGCTCTGGATGCGCGCGATCGAGTCGGCGGGGATGCGCCCCTCCCACTCGCCGTCGATCAGCAGCTCGATGTCGACGCCGTCCTCGTTCAGCTCGAGGTCCCCGACGCGCCCGACGAGAACGCCCCGGTAGGTCACCTCCTGGTTCGTGAAGACGCCGCCGGACTCGGCGAAGTCCGCGGTCACCTCGAACTGCCCGCCGGTCACCTGCGGGCCGACGACGCTCGTGATCACCCAGCCGACGGTCACGACGAACAGCAGGAGGACGACGCCGAGGTTGATCGCCAAACGCGGGCTGAGCCTCACGATCCCTCCCCCGGCACGTCGCCCTTCTCACCCTTCGTGTTGCACGCCGACAGCGCCTCGCACAGGACGGCCTCGACCTGGACGTAGTCGCCCTTGCCGTCGCCGCCGGGCCCTCCGCCGATGCTCTTCGGGAACAGCTCGAGGAACGTCCGCAGCTGCGCGATGTCGACGCGGAGCTCGCCTTCGGCGCTCGCCAGCCCCCCGAGGATCGGCCTCAATGCCCGGAACTGCCGGTGGATGGCGTCTTCGTGCCGGACGAGGAAGCGGGAGTTGACGGTGCCGAAACGGCGCAGCGACGTGAACAGGCGTCGCAGGCTCCCGCCTTGCTCCGCGAGCAGCGCGTTCGCCTCTTCCAGGGAGTCGAGGAACGAGCCGAGCGTGTCCCGGTTGGCGGCAAGCGTCGAACCCGCGGACGCGAGGTGGTCGATCGCGGCCTCGACGTCGAACCGGCGGCCGGCGAGGACCGACGTGAACTTCTCGAGCTCCTCGATCGTCCGGCCGAGACGGTCCCCGCGCTCTTCGAGGATCAGGGCCTGCGCGTGCGTGAACGAGTTCAGGTCTTCGAGGCCCCCGCCGCCCACGAACGCGGAGAGGTCGCCGAGGAACGTCTCGACGTCGACGATGCGGTCGGTGTCCTCGACCGGGATCGTGACCTCGTCGCCACCGATGTACGGCGCGCCGGGGGGGCCGGGGATCAGCTCGACGAACTGCTCGCCGAGCAACGAGGTCTGGCGCACGACCGCGCGCAAGCCCTCGGCCGGGATCCGCTCGTCCTCGTCGATCGACATCGTCACCCGCGCGAGCATCCGGCCGTCCTCCAGGACGAGGCCGATCTCCTGGACCGACCCGACCTCCACGTCGGCGACCTGCACGCCCCCCTTCTCGACTAGGTCCCCGACGTCTTCGAAGTACGCGACGACCTCGGGCGAGGGATCGGTGGTCATGAGCGCACACGACGACCCGAGCACGGCGACCGCGAGCAACGCGGCGATCCGCAGCAGCTTCATCGCGGCCCGCCTTCCCAGAACCAGCGGCTGAGCATCTTCACGAAACGCTTCTCGCCGACGTCGGCCGCCACGCGCTTCACGAGGCGCTCCGTGCGTGCGCTCACGGCCGGCGCCTGCCAGTCGGTGCAGACCGGGATCAGCTGGCGCACGAGGAACTCGAGGTCGTCCTCGTACTCGTCCGGCAGATGCGAGTTCACGGTCGCGACGAGATCGTCCATCGGCGCCTGCGGCGTCAGGATCAGCACCGTCCGCACGATCTCGTTGAGACGCTCACACGAGATCGTGTCGCGGGAGTCGAGGCGGTAGTTGTACGAGGCCCGCTCGGTCCCCGGCGGCGCCTGACGTCCCGAGTACGCCCATCGGCCGCGGCCCGACGCGTCGGTCTCGCCGAGTGCCTGGGCGATCGCGTTCGTCCAGCGCGCTCCCTTCTCGAGCTGGTCCCGGTGGCGCAGGATCGCGTCCGCGACGTCGCGCAGCCGTCCGAACGAGACGCCGAGCTCGTCGCCGCTCGTCTCGATCAGCGATGCCCCCTCCCGCGAGAGGAACGCGAGGTTCTCGATCGTGCCCTCGAGCGCACGCTGGTCGTCCGCGAGCGACTCGGCGACGCTCCGGAAGCGCTCGTTGACGAGCCCGATCTCGCTCGACCGCTGCGCGAGCACGATGAACAACGAGTCCAGGTTCGCGATCAGGCGCCGGATGTCCTGCTCGGACGAGGCCAGGGTCTCGAGCCCGGCAGCGGAGCCCTTCAGCCCCCTCTGCAGCGAGTCTGCCCGGCCCTCGAGCGCGGTGTCCAGGTTGCGAACCAGACGCGCCAGGGGGCCGTTGGTCTCCCCCGGCTCGAGCTCGAGCGCCGACAGGAGCCCCTCGAGCTGAGTCAGCACGTCGTCGAGCTCCGCCGGGATCGTCGTGCGGTCCATGTCGATGTGGTCGCCGTCGGCCAACACGGGGCCCGACTCGTACGGGGGATCGAGCTGCACGTACCGGTCGGCGATCACCGTGATCGGGACGATAGACAGGCGCGCGTCGGCGGGCACGGTCACGCTCTCGTCGATCTCCATCGTCACGCGCACGGCCGACCCACGCGGCTCTACGTCGACGATCTCGCCCACGTCGATGCCCCGGACTGCGACGCGGCCCCCTTCGAAGAGGTTCGGTGCCTGTGCGACGTCCGCGGTCACGGTGTAGGTGGCGGCCTCGGTCCGCGTGAGCGTGTACGTCGCGACCCCGGCCGCGACGAGCGCCAGCGTCGTGAGGAGCGAGATCAGGCGCGCCCTCACTGGTGCCTCCTGTCGACGGTGTGGGTCGAGCCCGGCTCGGTCCCGTGGACCGGGAGCCCCGGGTCCTCGGGAGACCCGTCCGGGATGCACGTGTCGGCGGTCGTGATCGAGCAGATGTGACCTTCGACGAACCGTCCGAACCGAAGCGGCTGGCCGAACATCTCCTGCGCGGTCCCGAGCTCGGCCAGGCTGCGCTCGATCGTCGCGAGCTCGCCCTGAGCGAGCAGCAGCACCGAGTTAAGGTCCGCGGCTCCGATCTCGATCGAGCCCTTCGACGCCCGGATCAGCACGCCGAGGTTCCGCGACAGGTCCTCAGTCGCGGCGAGAAGCGATGAGATCGTCCCGCGGCGTTCCGCGAGGACTTCCAGAACGTCGGCCGAGCGCAGCAGGATCCCGTCGATGTCGGACCCCGCGGCGTCGAGCGTCCCGGTGAGGTCGGCGGACTGACGGAGCAGCCTCTTGAGCGGGGCCGAGTTGCGTGCGACCACGTCGCCGGCGCGCCCGACTGCGTCCAGGGCCCGGCCGAGCTCCTCCTTCGACGCACCCACGGTCTCGTCCAGCACCTCGATGAGCTCGCGCAGCGCCTGCTTGTCGATCTGGGCGAGGACGTCCGTCCCCTCGTTCGCGGCCTCGTAGATCTCGAACGGCACGCTGGTCTGGTCGAGCGGGATCACCGCACCGGCCTCGAAATAGCCTTCGGTCGCGTCGTCCGGATCGGTTCCCGCAGACGAGGCCTCGACGTAGGCGCGGGGCATCTGCAGGTCGACGAACTTCTGGCCGAGCAGGGTCTTGAGCTTCACTTCGAGCGACGACTCGACGGGGATGCGTACGTCGTCCTGGATCTCCATGTCGACTCGGGCCGCGTCCGGCGTCAGCACTACTCGCTTCACGGTCCCGACCTTGACCCCGGCGACCCGGACCTCGTTGCCGGACTGCAGCCCGGCCGCGTCGGCCACGTCCGCCGACAGCGTGTACACGCCGCGCAGACCTTGGAAGCGGTTGATCGAGAAGGCGGCGGTCACCCCGGCCGCGATCAGCACGATGCAGGTGATGCCGACCAGCCAGGCCCTGCGCTCGCGGAACGACCTCACGGCATCCACCTCCGGCCGCACTCGCCGGTGTCGTCCTTGCAGAGGTGGACGAGGTGGATGTTCGTCCACTGGCCGTAGGAGTTCGCTCGCTCGACTGCGACGAGCATCTCCGGCAGAGCGCGCAGCGCACCGCGCAGGTCCTCACGCGTGTCCTCGACCGCGTCGAGGAGAACGGCGAGGTCGTCCAGCTCGGCTTCGATGTGCGAGTCGTTGCGGGAGACGACACGTCCGAGCCTCGTCGCGGCGTCGTCCAGCGTCACGAGGGCCGCGGCGAGCACACCGCGGCTC
>DASQDO010000381.1:0-9097 GCA_035634135.1 Actinomycetota bacterium | reverse complement strand
GAGCCCGTCTCCGAGGATGGCTGCGACGCCCGGCGACGGAGCGGCCCATCCTCAGGCGTCGCCGCGACTTCTGCGCATCGGCTTCGGAAGGGAGACTCACGGATGAACGGCTTGTGGATCGCCTCGTACGTGGCCCTGTGGGTGGTGGTGATACTGCTCGCGGTCGCCGTCGTCGCGTTGGGGCGCCAGATCGGCCTCCTGCATTATCGCTTGCCGCCGTCGGTTGCGCGGATGGGGGCCCCGGGCCCGAAGGTGGGCGACCGCGTGGATCCGCTCGAGGAAATATTGCCGGGCGGACCGTGACCCTTGGATCCGTGCGAGGGAAACAGACCCTCCTGGTGTTCCTGTCGACGGGATGTGACTCGTGCGACGACGTCGCTCCTGCGGTGCGGTCGATCGCCCGGAGCGAGAGCGGGCAGACCGAGACCATCGTCGTCACCCCCGGCGAGGCCGACTCGTACGACTCAGACTTCTTCCGGCGACACAAGCTGGACGACCTGCCGATCGTGGTCTCCCAGGACCTCGCCGCGGAGCTTGGCGTGATGACGACTCCTTACGCGTTGTTGGTCGACGAGACGGGAGTCCTCCGCACCAAAGGGATCGTCAACAACCTCGACCAGCTCGTGAGTCTGTTCAACGCGGTGGAAGTGGGCTACCCCAGCATGGATGCGTACATGACGGCTCGAACGCGCGGATCGTCGGACGAAAAGGAATCAGTCGCCGCGGACGTGTGACACCCGCGGCATCGCCGGGTGGAGGGATGCATGGATCTGGACGAGAGGCAACGCCGGGAAGCGCTCGAAGAAGGCGGATCGTTCGACCGGTTCGTCAGCCGCGGGCTCGCGGATGCGTCGCAGCGCCTATCGCGCCGGGGCGTGCTCGCGAAAGCCGGAAAGGTCGTGCTGGGCGTGCTCGGTGTGTCCACGGGTCTCGCGGCCCTGCCGCTCGATCGGGCGGGCGCGGACAGCGACACGGAGATCATCGGCGGCTGTGACGATTGGAAGCTATGCGGGTTGTGGGGCCGCCTGTGCAACTGCTGCAACGGTACTGCGGGCATCGGAACGTGTCCCGGCTGTGCCGACCTGAACCCGGGGCACTTCTGGACCTCCTGCTGCTGCAAACCGTCGGCTAACACGATGTACTGGATCCGCTATTACGACTGTTGCAACGGGTGTCCATCTTCGAAGGTGGACGAGTGCAAGACCTGCCGCACGTGCTGGAAGAACCCGGTCGAGCAACCGGAGTGGTGTTACACGACCGGAGTAGGCACGGGTCAGTACGTTTGCACGACCGTCGTCAAGATGAACTCGTGCGGGATGTGCTAACGGTGCAGTCTGTCCGCACGACCGTTCTGCCGAGCCGGCTTCGCCGGATCCTGCTGCTGGCGGTCGCCGGCCTGGGCGGCTCCGCGGTAGCGCTCGGGACGTCAGAAGGTACGGGCGCCGGTCTGACGCCGGTCGCGGTCGTGCTCGCGACCATCGCGGGATTTTCGGCCCTGTGGTCGCCGTGAGGCCTTTCGATGGTCGGGACCATCCTCCCCGTCGTGCACGGGGGTTCGTCGCGGAAGCATCTCGGACCGGTGGTCGCCCACGCGGTGGGTGCCGTCTCGGGCGGGGTCGTCGTTGGAGCGTCGTTGTCCCTCGCCGGACGATGGACGCAACACTCCTTTTGGGGCGACGGCCAGCCGTCTGTTGGCTTGCCGATCCTGGGCGCAATGGCGCTGCTCTTCGCCGCCGACGAGGCGGGATTGCTGCGCGTCCCGCACCCGCAGCTGCACCGCCAGGTAAGCCAGCGCCGCAGACGGCACGCGCCGCCCACCGTCACCGCGCTTCGTTACGGGGTCGAGCTCGGCGCGGGGCTCACGACGTTCGTTCCGGTGACGACGTTCTACGTGTTGTTGACGGCTGTCTTCTTCGTCGGCGACCCGGTGATGGGGGCGGGCGTGATGGCGGGTTTTGCCGGTGCTCGCGCGGCCCCCGTGGCGGCTATCGCGATCGGATCCCCCGATATGGCGACGGCTACTCGGGCGGGAGACTCGTTGCTGGGCTGGGAGCCGCTCGTCCATCTCGTCAACGCCTTGGTCCTTGCGGGAGCGAGCGCGTATCTCTTGACCTCTAGCGCGTCGAACCCATGAGCAACCGGAGAGGAGCGATTGCCATGCGCTTGTCCAACTCGAGGAAGGTCTGGCCGGGGCTCCTGGTCGTCGCCGTCACCGTGGCCTGCGGCGCGCCGTCCGCACAAGAGCCGCGATCGGCGCTCGCCCAACGTTCGACGGAAACCCATGCGGCGTACGTGCTCGACGCGAACGGCGAGAGCCTGACGTCGCGGATCGTCCGAGTGGATCCCGAGACACAGAGGGTGGAGGGTTCGTATCCCGCGGGGTACGACCCCGTCATGACGGTGTCACCAGATGGAACGAGGCTGTACGTAGCCTCGGCGAGGAACCGCGGCGGGAAGCTGCGCGACGAGCTCGCGGTGATCGACACCGTCGGCGGCAAAGTCCTGTCAACGACGCCGGTCGAGGATCGGTGGGAGGGTGCCGGCGTCTCGCCTCATCCGTCTCTTTCCCTGTCATCTGACGGGCTCTGGCTCTACGTCCTCCAGGTTCGCCTCACAGGCGGCGCAGGGGCCGAGTATTCCGTCGCCACGTTCGACACGACGCGCCGTGAGTTCCTGCCGGAGTCCGTCGCTCTCGGCTCTTGCGGCGCGGGGTTCCTCGTTCCGTCCGCCCACGACGGCGGTCGCCGCCTGCAGATCGTCTGTCCCGAGACACACGATGTCCGCGTCCTAACGGTCGCCTCTAACGGATCTGCGGATTCGGCAGAAACGATCGATCTGCCCCGGGTCGACGACGGTCGCACGGACGCGAACCGAAATCCGCTCGAGCTGTGGCGTCTGAGCTCGGCAGTCGGGTCGCCTTCGGGTGACGAGCTCTATGCGATCACGCAGAACGGCCGGGTTTTCACGGTTGATCTGCTGACCGAGGAGGTGACGGCGTCGACGGACCTCGAGCTGGGGCCGGACACCTTCGTTCCGATAGGCCAAGGGGCCGCTGGTGGCGACCGCCTGTTCCTGGGCGCCGCTTCGCTCGACTCGACTGCCGGGATCGACCGTCTCAGGGCGTCGCACGTGCTGGTCGTCGACGCCGCGGAGGGAGTCGCGCATGCAGCGGCAACCGAGGGCGCCTTCGAAGCTCTCGGAGCGTCGCCGCTCGGGGACGCCATCTTCGTGGTGGACAGCGAGGGACAGACCGTGACGGTGATCGACGCCGATGACCCTTCAGAGCGCGCGGTCGTTCGGAACGTAGGCAATACCCCGAGCAGAATCGAGGTAGTGCGATGACTCCGGTCGATCGGGAGAGGACGAGCATAATGCGCGCTGTCGCCAGGTGGTCATCGGCGGTTCTCGCCGTGGGTCTTGCCCTCACGCTTCTCGCCGTTCCTTCGGGCGCGGACACCACGTGGGTGACCGACCGAGACGATACGAAGGGGTTCCTCGACGTCAAGGCCATCGCCCACGGTCACGGTCGCGGCGATCGGCTCAAGCACACCGTTACGACTTTCGCCAAGTGGAGATCGAAGGACCTCTGGTGCGGCGTCGTCGCGATGGAGTTCCCGGGCCTCGATCGAGAGCTGATCGTCTTCTACAGAAAGAAGCTGCGAGCGATCGTGGTCAACGAGCGGACCGGCGAGGGGATCGGGAATCCGCGGGTAACCCGCCCCACCCGTCGCCGCGTGGCCGTCGCCTTCCCCCGGAGATGGCTCCGGCCCGGGCTCGATGAGTACCGGTGGTTCGTTCGCACGGTTCGGCGAGGAAGCGATTGCCCCGCGCGCGACGGAGACAAGAGCGTCGTGGTCCGCGATCGCGCTCCCCGCAGGGGCCGCAGCATCCTCCATCGCCTCTGACCGCCCGCGTCGCCGGGCCGCTATCCTGACCCCCTGATCTCAGGAGGTGGTTAGGTGACCGAACGACACGACCCGTTCCCCATCCTCGGGTTCGACTACGTCCAGTTCTTCGTCGGCAACGCGAAGCAGGCCGCTCACTTCTACCGGGCGATGGGCTTCACGCCGGTGGCCTTCGTAGGCCTCGAGACCGGCTCCCGCGACCGCGTGTCTTACGCCGTTCGTCAGGGCGAGGTGACGTTCGTCTTCACCGGGGCGCTCCATCCCGACAGCCCGATCGCGGACCACGTCCATCGTCACGGCGACGGGGTCCACGACGTCGCGCTGCGCGTCCCCGACGCCGAGGAGGCGTTCCGCGTCGCGGTCGAGCGCGGGGCGAAGGCCGTATCCGAGCCCGAGGTCTTCGAGGACGAGAACGGCAAGGTCGTCCGGGCCGCGATCGGGACGTACGGCGAGACGATCCACTCGCTCGTCCAGCGCGACAACTACTCGGGCACGTTCTTCCCGGGCTTCAAGGACCTGCCCGAGGCCGGCGACACGAAGGGCTTCGGCCTCCACTACGTCGACCACGTCGTCGGCAACGTCGAGCTCGGCAAGAGGGACGAGTGGGTCTCGTTCTACGAGAAGGTCATGGGCTTCGTCGAGCTCAAGCACTTCTCCGACGACGACATCTCGACGGAGTACTCGGCTCTCATGTCGAAGGTCGTGTGGGACGGCGAGGGCAAGATCAAGATGCCGATCAACGAGCCCGCGACCGGCAAGCGCAAGAGCCAGATCGAGGAGTACCTCGAGTACTACGGGGGTCCGGGCGTCCAGCATGTCGCGATGACGTCGACCGACATCGTCTCGACCGTCGAGTCGATGCGCGCGGCCGGCATCGGCTTTTTGAAGATCCCCGACAACTACTACGACGACGCGGTCAAGCGCGTCCCGGAGATCGCCGACCAGGTAGAGGCCCTGCAGCGCAACGGGATCCTCGTCGACAAGGACGAGGAGGGCTACCTGCTCCAGATCTTCACCCACATCGCGCAGGACCGGCCGACGGTCTTCTACGAGGTCATCGAGCGCCACGGCGCGCGCGGCTTCGGCGAAGGCAACTTCAAGGCGCTGTTCGAGGCGATCGAGCGCGAGCAGGCAGCGAGGGGGAACCTCTAGTGGAATTCGTCTTCTCGAAGGGCGTCGTCACCAAGCAGGCGCACGTATCGATCCCGGAGGGGATGTACGAAGAGGAGCACGGCCGCGAGGCGTTCGCGGGGCGAGCGTCCCACCTGTACCGCAAGCATCCTCCGACGGCGTGGACGAGGATCGACGGCCCGCTCCGCCCCCGCGCTCTGAACCTCAACGAGATGAAGCCCGAGGACTGGGTCGAGGCGAACGCGACGTGGCAGCTCATCGCCGGCAACGACGACGTCAGGCTGTACTTAAGCCGCAGGGCCGAGCCGATGCCGTACTTCCTGCGCGACGCCGACGGTGACGTCTGCTACTTCGTGCACCGCGGCTCGGGCGTGATCGAGACCGACTACGGCCCCCTCGACTACCGCCAGGGCGACTACGTGATCGTGCCGAAGGGGACGACGCACCGCGTTGTGCCGGCGGGCGGCGAGTCGTTCTTCTTCGTCATAGAAGGCGAAGGCGAGTACCGCATCCCCGAGCGCGGCCTGATGGGACGGCACGCGCAGTTCGACCCGGGCGTGCTCGTCGTTCCCGAGCCCGACCCGCACGACGAAGAGGGCGAGTTCGAGGTACGCGTGAAGCGCAACGGCGAGTTCTCGTCGCTGTGGTTCCAGTGGCACCCGCTCGACGTCGTCGGGTGGCAGGGCGACCTGTGCCCGGTGAAGCTCAACATCCTCGACCACCGGCCGGTGTACTCGCCGAGCTATCACATGCCGCCGTCGGCTCACTGCACGTTCGAGAACGACGCTTTCGTGATCTGCTCGTTCGTGCCGCGGCCGCTCGAGGAGGACCCCGAGGTCCTGAAGGTGCCCTTCTATCACGCCAACATCGACGCGGACGAGGTGCTCTTCTACCACTCGGGCAACTACTTCAGCCGGGCCGGCATCGACATGGGCTACATGACGCTGCATCCGCAGGGCGTCCACCACGGCCCCCAGCCCGCGGCCATCGAGGCAGCGAAGACGAAGGAGCGCACGGACGAGATCGCGGTCATGGTCGAGACCGAGCATCCGCTGCAGCTCTCGCCGGAGGCCGAGCAAGTCGTAGTCACCGAGTACGAGACGTCGTGGGCGCGCGGCATGGGGTTGCTCGACGAGTAGTGCGCCTCTACAGGTACACGTCGAACAGGGGAGGTTTCCAGCCCCGTCTTGCGGTCGCGGTCGGCGACGGTGAACCCGTCGACCTGCTCAACGCGTGGGACGAGGTGACCGGCACGCGTCTCGAGCGGGAGTCCGCGCAGTTCCTCGTCTCGACCGCGCTCTTGATCGAGCAGGGCCCCGAGCTGTGGAAAGAGGTGCGCGACGTCGCACGCGCCGCGCAGTCCTTACCGTGGCTCGAGGTCACCGCGACCGAACGGAACCTCCGGTGGCTCTGCCCGATCGACAAGGTCGCGTCGCTGAAGGACTTCCTCGCGTTCGAGGACCACGTGAAGCGAGGGGCGCAGCGGCGGGGGGCATCGGTCCCCGAGTACTGGTACGAGGCACCCGTCTACTACAAGGGGAACCACCGCGCGGTTATCGGCCCGGAGGCGACGTGCCCGTGGCCGTCGTACACGAACCGGCTCGACTTCGAGCTGGAGCTCGCGCTGATCGTCGGACGCCGGGGCCGCGACGTGTCGCGTGAGGTCGCCGGTGACTACGTCTTCGGCTTCACGATCTTCAACGACTTCTCGGCCCGCGACGTGCAGGCGAAGGAGATGAGCGCGTGGCTCGGCCCGGCCAAGGGCAAGGACTTCGGGAACGCGCTCGGCCCCTGCATCGTGACGGCGGACGAGGTGGGCACGGAGCCGGACCTCGAGATGATCTGCCGCGTCAACGGCGAGGAATGGGGCCGGGCGCGCTCTTCGGATGCGAAGTGGCGCTGGGCAGACATCCTCGCCCACGTCTCCGAAGGCGAGGACATCTGGCCGGCCGACGTATACGGCTCGGGAACCCCGGGCGGCTGCTGCGGCCTGGACCAGGGCCGCGAGCTGAGCCCGGGCGACGTAGTGGAGCTCGAGATAGAGAAGATCGGGGTCCTGCGAAATACGGTCGGCAAGCCGGGGGCCCGCTGACCGCCTCAGCCGAAGAGGTGGAAGATGATGTCGATGACCTCGAACACCGCTCCGACTTCGGGACCGAGCGTCAGCGACGACGCGAGCGCGAGACCCTGCAGCACGTGGTGGACCACGTTCGGGACGCCGACGTCGTCGCGTAGGGCGGCGTCCGGCGCCGGCATCGCAGCGGCCTGACGCGCCATGCCGACCGCGGCGGCGACGACGTCGCCCGAGCCCTCGGCTTGCACGAGCTGCACGAGCCTCTCCCGCGCCTCGGGCGACAGCGCCGGGCCCTCCGCCTGCGCGGCGTCCGTTCCGCTGGCGGCGGCCTCGTAAGCCGAGCGCAGCGTGCCGGCGTGTGACGTGAAGATCTCCTCGAGGCGCGGCGCCAGCTCCTGCGACTCGCCGACGAGGGAAGCGACGCGCTCCGCCGCCGCGTCCGACCCCGCGCTGGAGCTGCGCTCGAGTATCCCGACCTCGAGAACGAGCGAGACGCACCGCGCGAGATCCCGCTGCTCCTCGGCCGTCAGCGTCCCGGTTCCGCCCATCGTCTGGTCACCGGTGGTCATGTCTTCCTCCTCCCCGCGACCGCTCCCGCGGCCGCCGTCCTGGTGCAACCAGGATGGGGCCAGAGCGTAAAGGCGTCCGTTAGGTAGCGAACACTTCACCGATTTCACCCACCTGGGGGACGGAGGCGGCTCTACTCACGGCGAACCCTCGTCGCATGAAGCTCGTCAAGCTCCTCCCGGCCGTCGCCCTCCTGCTCGGCATCCTCCCCGGCCCCCCTGCGGGCGCGCTCGGCGCCGCCAGTCCCAACGTCGAGTACGTGACCACGGTCCCCCTCGAGGCCGGGACCTGGACCACCGGCAAGCTTCACGACGGCTACTTCTACGCGTCGGGGATGAAGAGCTTCACGATCTACGACGTCTCCGACCCCGCCAGCCCGCAGCTCGTCAGCCACACTCCGACCGGCGTCCAGTTCATCAACGAGGACATCGACACGAACGGCGAGATCCTGCTCGTCACGGACGAGCGCCTGCGCGGGATCCTCCAGGTCTGGGACGTGTCCGACAAGGCGAAGCCGGTGAAGCTCGCCGAGCTCGAGGGCATGGTCGACCACACGTTCGCGTGCGTGCTCGACTGCACGTGGGCGTACGGCGGCGGCGGCGACATCGTCGACCTGCGCGACCCTGCGAACCCGAAGCCGGCCGGTCGCTGGCACGGTGAGATGCCGCCGCTGTGGGGCTTCGACACCTACGAGGTGTCGCCCGGCGTCGTCGTCACGGGCTCGAAGGTCATGTACCTGCTCGACGGCCGCAAGGACCCGGCGAACCCGAAGGTCCTCGCGCAGGGCACGACGGCCGACCAGCGAACGATCCATTCCCTCAAGTGGCCGCGCGCAGGCAAGGACAAGTTCATGCTCGTGCAGAGCGAGACGTCGCCGAAGCCGCAATGCGACGACCGCTCCGGGAAGTTCATGACGTGGGACATGACGCAGTGGCGCAAGACCAAGACGTTCACGATGATCGACGAGTACCTGCCGCCCGCGGGGAACTGGGTCGACGCGAACCCGGGGGCGAGCGCGCTCGGCTGCTCGGCGACCTGGTTCCACCATCACCCGTCGTTCCGGAACGGTGGCCTCGTCGCCGGCGCGTTCTTTGACCACGGAACGAGGTTCCTGTGGGTCGACGACGCGGGCCAGATCGAAGAGGTCGGCCACTACATGCCGTACGGGGGCTCGACCACCTCGACGTACTGGGTCACCGACGAGATCGTGTACTCGGTCGACATCACGCACGGGATCGACGTACTTCGTTTCACCGGACTGGACGACCTGAAGGAGGAGCGATGAAGAGGATCAGGATGATGGCAGTGGCGGGTGCGGTAGCCGCGGCGACGCTGTTGCCGGCGGCGCCGGCGAAGGCCGGGACGTGCCAGACCGAGCTGCCGGGCGGCGAGGTCGTCTGCGCCGCGTACTTCGCCGTCG
>DASQDO010000380.1:0-3375 GCA_035634135.1 Actinomycetota bacterium | reverse complement strand
GTCCGACGTCGCCGCGGCGACCCACACCGCGCGCTCGCCGAGGCGGCGCGCGACCGGGTCGAGCGCGCCGGCGAGCCCTCCGGCCCCCCGTTTCGTCTCGAACCCGCCGCCGGCCTCGACGAAGGACACCGGACCACGATTCGACACGAGCACGATAGTCGTGTCGTCTCGCATGCTCCGTATCCTAGGTGGACTTGAGGATCCTCCTGGCGCCCGACAAGTTCAAGACGACGCTCGACGCGACGTCCGTCGCGGAAGCGATGGCGCTCGGAGTGCGCGACACCTTCCCCGATGCCGACGTGCGCGTGCACCCGCTCGCCGACGGGGGCGAGGGATCGCTCGACTGCGTCGCGGCGGCCGGGACGGGATCGTTCGTCACCGTCCCGGCCGAGGACTCCGTCGGAGCGCCGGTCACGGCGCGCGCCTTCGAGGACGGCTCGACGGTCATGGTCGCGGCGCACGAGACCCAGCTGCTAGCGGCTCGCCCGACCCCTGCCGTCGCCCTGCGTGCGTCGTCGCGCGGGTTGGGCGTCGTCATGCTCGCCGCGCTGGCCGCGTTCCCCGGGCGTGCCGTCGTCGTCTGGGTCGGCGGGACTGCGTCGACGGACGGCGGCGCCGGCGCGGCGCAGGCGGCCGGGTGGAGGCTGCTGGACGCGCGCGGCCGCGACGTCGGTCCCGGTGGCGCCGAGCTGCGCCGGCTCGACCGCGTGGTCCCTCCCGAGGAGCCGTTCGGCGCGCGCGTCACCGGCGCGTGCGACGTCGTCAACACGCTGCTCGGCGACCGCGGCGCGGCCCGCGTCTTCTCCGCGCAGAAGGGTGCGCGGCCCGCCGACATGCAGTTGCTCGAGGACGGCCTCGAGCGACTGGCGGACTGCATCCGCACGGATCTCGGCATCGACGTCGCCTCGCTGCCGTACGGCGGAGCGGGTGGCGGCATCGGCGCCGGCCTCACGGCCTTCTTCGGCGCGGACCTCGAGGACGGCTTCATGCGCATCGCCAACGAGACCCGCCTCGATGCCGCGCTCGCATGGGCCGACGCGGTCGTGACGGGCGAGGGCCGCGTGGACGCCGGCAGCCTCGGCGGCAAGGTGACGTCGAATGTCGCTCGGCTCTGCAAGCACGCGGGGAAGAGGTGCCTCGTCGTCACGGGGGAGGTCGCGCTCCCGGCCGCGCTCGAGTCCGCGGAGGAGATGATCGGCGCGGACGCCGTCGTGTCGACGGTCGACCGCTGCGGCCGCGAGAGGTCGTTTCGCGACCCCGCGGCTTGTGTGCGAGCGGTCACCGCGGAGCTCGTGCGCGAGCGCATAGCGCCCACGTAGACCCGCGCCCCCCGGTCATACTGTCGCCGTGAGCACGCCCGCGCCGCCGCGCCTTCCCGCCGGTGAGAGGCTGCGCCGCGCAGGCGTCGCCGCGTGGTCGATCATCGGCATCCTGATCGTCGTCGCGATCGGGCTGTGGCTGCTCTACGAGATCCGCGTGATCTTCCCGCCGCTCGTGCTCGCCCTCTTGATCATCTATCTCCTGAACCCGCTCGTGACGCGCCTGGAGGAGCGCGGCGTCCGGCGCTCGGTCGGGGCGGTCCTCGCCTACGTCGTCGTCCTGGGGGGCCTGACGGTGCTCGTCGTGCTCATCGCGCCGGGCATCTCCGCGCAGGTCTCGAACTTCTCGGAGAGCGTCCCTGAGCTCCGTACCGACCTGGTCGACACGATCAACGACTTCGCCGTCGACCTCGACGATCGCTTCGGGCTCGAGATCGACACCGAGCAGATCTCGTGTCTCCTCGGCCCCGAGGGCACGTCGGTCGAAGGCGAGTTCTCGACCGCCGAGTGCGACCGCGTCACGCGCGAGTTCCGCGAGAGCATCAGCCATCACGCGGGGCAGATCACCGAGATCGGGTTCTCGGTCCTCGAAGGGCTGCTCGTCTTCATCCTCGCCCCGCTACTCGCGCTCTACATCCTCATCGACCTGCCGCACCTGCAGCGGGACGCGCTGAACCTCGTGCCGGAGACGCATCGCGGCGAGTTCGCCGACCTCGGCTCGAAGATCGGCCGCGCGGTCGGGGGCTTCTTCCGCGGGCAGCTCCTCGTCGCGCTCCTCGTCGGCGTGATGTCGAGCATCGGGTTCTGGATCATCGGGCTGCCGTTCTGGCTCGTCATCGGGGCGATCGCGGGCTTCACGAACCTGATCCCGCTCGTCGGCCCGTTCATCGGCGGCGGTCTCGGCCTGATCGTGGGGACGATCACCGAAGGCTCGGGCCTCGGCCTTCTCGCCGCGCTCGTCGCGCTGATCGTCCAGCAGATCGACAACCACGTGATCAGCCCGAACGTGATGAAGCGCACGGTCCAGATCCATCCCGCGACCGTGATGCTGTCGCTGCTCGCCGGCGGGACGATCGCAGGCTTCTGGGGGGTGCTGCTCGGCGTCCCGGCGGTGGCAGTCGTGAAGCTCCTGCTCGCGCACTTCTGGACGACCCGCGTGCTCGGCGAGGACGTGTCGCCCCACGCCCGCGTCGGCGGCACACAGGAACCGCCGTCGGTCGTTCCCGAAGAGACCGAGCCGGGGCCGTCGTAGGCTGGGATCTCTTTTTCGACAGGAGGAGCACGCGTGGACCTTGCACACGGAGCGACGATCCTTCACGGGGACGACGTGGTCGTCTTCGCGATCACCTGCGCCATCGCGGCGCTGGTACTCGGCGGGATGTGGTTCGCGGGCAGACGGCGCAGCCGGAAGCTGGGCCGCTAGCGGGACTCGTCGTGCGGCGGGCGCTCACCGATAGCCACTCGCGCCGGTAGCGGCGGCCCCGTCCCCTCGAACTGGACGAGCACGTCGCCCAGCTCGTCGACGGTCTTCAGACGCCCGAGGTCCTCGGCCCGCGTGAGGATCGCCTGCATGATCTCGGCCGCCATCCGGCCGAGCGCGAGCACGTCGCGGTTGCGGTGGACGCGCCCCCCGAGGTTGGCCTGCGCGAGCGCGTCGAGGCCGAGGCGGTCGACGAGGTCTATCAGGATGCCGGCCTCGACGGCGTAGCCGGTGAACATCGGCAGCGACCGCAACACCTCGGCCCGGCCCGCGTACTCGCCCGACAGGGGCTGGACGACCGCCGCGAGCTCCGGGAACAGCAGCGCGAGCAGCGGCCGCGCCGCCAGCTCGGTCACGCGGCCCCCGCCTTGGCCCCGGTCTCCCAGCGGGCGCCGGTAGAACCCCTTGCACAGCGCGATCGAGTCGTCCCCGACCAGCGGCGCGACGAGGTTCGTCACGAAGTGGGCCGAGAGCTCCCGCGTGTCCGAGTCGAGCCACACGATCAGGTCGCCCGCCGCCGCCGTCAGGCTCTCCCACAGAGCCTGACCCTTCCCGGGCTCGGTCGCCGGGACCACC
>DASQDO010000379.1:0-5396 GCA_035634135.1 Actinomycetota bacterium | reverse complement strand
CCCAGCGGCTGGTCGTACTGGGAGATCTGGTAGTTCTTCGGCATGTCCGGATAGAAGTAGTTCTTCCGGTGGAACAGCGAGGTCTCGGCGATGCGGCAATTGAGCGCGAGCGCGATCCGCATCGTGTAGTCGATCGCCCGCTCGTTCGGCACGGGAAGGGAGCCGGGCAGCCCGAGGCAGACCGGGCAGGTGCGTGTGTTCGGGTCGCCGCCGAACGCGACCGCGCAGCCGCAGAACATCTTCGAGTTGGTCGAGAGCTCGACGTGGATCTCGAGCCCTACGGTCGTCTCGTAGACGTCGGTCTCGGTGACGCTCACAGCGAGGGCCTTCCTTCCGGAGAGTCGATCCAGCCGAGATCTCGCTCGAACGCGTGCGCGGCGCGGAACATCGTGGGCTCGTCGAGCGACTTCGCGATCAGCTGGAGCCCCACCGGCAGACCGTCGTCCGGGGACGTCCCGCACGGCACGCTGATCGCGGCGTTCCCGGCGAGGTTCACCGGAACCGTGAAGACGTCGGACAGGTACATCGCCAGCGGGTCTGCGGTGCGCGAGCCGATCTCGAACGCGGTCGTCGGCGACGTCGGGCACGCAATGAGGTCGACGGTCTCGTAGGCGCGCTCGAGGTCGCGCGTGATCAGCGTCCTGACCTTCTGCGCCTTGCCGTAGTAGGCGTCGTAGTAGCCGGCGGACAGCGCGTAGGTCCCGAGCATGATGCGGCGCTTCACCTCGGCGCCGAAGCCCTCCTCACGCGTCCGCGACGTCATCCTCACGATGTCCTCGGCCCCCGCGGCGCGGTGGCCGTAGCGGACGCCGTCGTACCGGGCGAGGTTCGACGACGCCTCGGCCGGTGCGAGCAGGTAGTAGGCGGAGAGGCCGTACTCGAACGACGGCAGCGAGACCTCTTCGAGCGTCGCACCGAGCTTCTCGAGCCGCTGGTATGCCTCCTGGACCCGCGTCAGGACTCCGGGCTGCGTGCCCTCTCCGGACTCGAGCTCCGGCATGATCCCGATGCGGAGGCCGTCGATCCCGTCTTCGATCCCCGCGAGGAAGTCCGCACGGCCACCGGGAATGCACGTCGAATCCATCCGGTCGCCGCCGGCGGCGAGCCCCAGCAACGCCGCCGAGTCCTTCACGGTCCTCGTGATCGGCCCGGCCTGGTCGAGCGACGACGCGAAGGCGATCATCCCGTAGCGCGACACGAGGCCGTAGGTGGGCTTGACGCCGACGAGGCCGCACAGCGCGGCGGGCTGGCGGACGGATCCACCCGTGTCGGTCCCCCACGTCCACGGGGCACCGCCGGCCGCGACGAGCGCGGTCGAGCCCCCGCTCGATCCTCCGGGCACGCGGTTCGTGTCCCAGGGGTTGCGCGACGGTCCGTAGCCCGAGTTCTCGGTCGAGGACCCCATCGCGAACTCGTCCATGTTGAGCTTGCCGAGCATCGGGAGCCCCGCGTCCGAGCAGCGGGCGACCACGGTCGCGTCGTAGGGCGGGACGAAGTTGTCGAGGATCTTCGAGCCGGACGTGCTCCGCACGCCCTTCGTGACGAAGAGGTCCTTGTAGGCGATCGGGATCCCGTCGTAGCGGGACCTCGCCTCGCCGGCGGCGCGCCGCTCGTCGGCGGCCTTCGCATCCGCAAGGGCGCGCTCGGACGTGACCTCGAGATACGCCGAGATCGATCCTTCGACGGCCGCGCTCCGGTCGACGAACGCCTGCGTCACCTCGACGGCGGAGACGTCGCCGGACGCGAGCGCGTCCGCGAGCTCTACTGCGGAGGTCCAGACCAGCTCGGCCACCTACGCGTCCTCGATGATGCGCGGGACCTTGATGCGGCCGTCCTCGACCTCGGGCGCGTTCGCGAGGACCTCGTCGGGGGCCAGCGACGGCGTCACCTCGTCGGGTCTCAGCGCGTTGCGGATCGAGACGGAGTGCGAGGTGGGCGGCACGCCGTCGAGGTCGAGGGCCTGGATCTTCTCGGCGTGCTCGAGGATCTGGGAGAGCTCGGCCCTCATCCGCTCGCGCTCGTCGTCGGTCAGGTCGAGCCGCGCGAGGCGCGCGACGTGGTCGACGGCCGCTCTGTCGATGGGCATCGGGGCATCCTACGCGCGGGCCGCCTCGGCGGGACGCCCGAGGGAAACGCGCGGGCCGCCTCGGCGGGGCTCCTTTCCTTGGCCCGTCCCGGTTGCTACGGTTCGTCCATGGCCTTTCCCAAGAACCTCCTCGCCGAGCACGAGAAGCTCATCTTCGACCTCAAGCCCCACTGGGTGGCGCTCGTCCCGTCGATCCTCTGGACGCTCGTCGCGATCGCTGCCCTCTTCCTCGGCTACCGCGGCGTCGACGCGGCCTTCAGCGACAACGAGGACACGGCGAAGATGGTGGTCGGCGCGGTCGTCACGATCGGCTGGTACCTCCTCGCGCTGCTGCCTGCGATGCGCTGGCGCTGGACGATGTTCGTGCTCACGAGCGACCGGCTGATCACGCGCAGCGGGATCGTCGCCAAGCACTCACGCGAGATCCCGCTCGAGCGCATCAACGACGTCACCTTCACGCAGACGGTGCTCGAGCGCGCGCTCGGCGCGGGCGACCTGCTCGTCGAGTCGGCCGGCGAACGCGGTCAGACGAGGATCACCGACGTGCGCAAGCCCGAGCAGGTCCAGCTGATGATCTACAAGCAGACGGAAGACAACTCGACGCGGATCGTCCGGGGGCAGATGGGCGAGGTCGCCGGGCACACCGCCCCGGTCGAGCCCCAGGTCACGGAGCAGCTAGAGCAACTGGGCCGCCTGCGCAAGGACGGGGTCCTGACGGAAGAGGAGTTCCAAGCGAAGAAGGCCGAGCTGCTAAAGCGCCTCTAGCAGCCCGGCCCGCAACCGTGGAGAGTCACTCCTCGCAGTCCACGACCTCCTCGGAGTCGACGCACCGGTCGTAGTCCTCGCCCCCTTCGGCGAAGTCGTTCCCGGCGCCCCCGTCCAAGGAGTCGTTGCCCGCCATGCCGTGCATCGTGTCGTTCCCGCCGCCGCCGGTGATGACGTCGGGCTCGCCGACGTCTTCGAAGATGTCGCCTTCGTCGTCGGAGGCGTAGTCACCCCAGATCTCGTCCGGGCCGGGGCCCCCGTGGATCTCGTCGGGGTACGCGTAGTCGACGTAGGCCAGGATCTCGCCGTAGATCCTGTCGGCACCCGGGCCCCCGTAGAGGAGGTCGCTCCCGCCGTGGTACTCCCCGGTGTCCCCGTAGATCCCGTCGTCCCCGCTACCGCCGTAGATGGTGTCGTCGTCCCCGGTTCCCCCGTCGTAGTTCCCGACGAGGCTGTCGTCTCCGCCCCGGCCCGTGATCAAATCCTTGCCGTCCCAGCCGTAGATGATGTTGGCGGCGTCCGAGCCGAACAGCTTGTCGCCCTTGTCGGTCCCCGACGTGTCCTCGATCCCCTGGATGCGGTCTCGCCCGGTCCCAGGCGCCTTGCCGATCCCTTTCCCGAGGTCCACGAAGGCCGCGCCGTCCGTATGGCCGATGATGAAGTTGTCGCGGCCCGGGCCGCCCCGGGCAAGGTCGTCGCCGTCGTCCGGCGCAGAAGCCTTCTCTTCCTCGAGCTCCTCGATGCCGCCCGAGACCCTGTCGATGCCGAGGTTCCCGTTCATGCGGTCGTCGCCGTAACCCCCGAACAGCTGGTCCATGCCCGGGCTGCCGCAGAGGATGTCGTCTCCGCCGAGCCCGTTGATCGTGTCGTCGCCGTCGAGGCCGACGATCACGTCCCGGCCTCCAGTGCCTTCGATCTGGTCGTCCTCGTTCGTCCCCACGATCGTCGCGGGTTCGCCGAAGCACTTGACGGGGGCGGCCTGGGCCGTGGCAGGAAGGAGTGCCGCGCAGAGCGCCGCGGCAACGAGTGTCACTGTGGTCTTCATGACGATGCTGGTCCTTCCATAGGGGATAGGCCAAGCATCGACTGGAACGGGGGCCGCGTCCGCTCACTTCTGAGCGTTCGGGCGCTAGTTCCGGATGAGTCGACGGCCGGTGATCGTCGCCTTCTCGCCGAAGCACTTGCGCGGCGCACCCTCGGCCGCGGGCGTGAACGCGGCGAGCAGGGCCGGGATGAGAGCCAGGGCACGGATTCTCGTCATACGAAGACGATCCTCGGGCACCCCCGTTAGTTCCGTATCGTGGCGGCATGGACTTCTCGATCCCCGCGGAGTACGACGAGCTGCGGCGCAACCTCACCGAGTTCGTCGAGCGCGAGCTGAAGCCTCTGGAAGCCGCCGAGCTCGACCCGGAGTCCGACGACATGCCGATCGAGCTGATCGACAGGGTCCGTCGCCGGGCGGCCGAGCTCGGGTTCTACGCGGCCGACTTCCCGGAAGACGTCGGAGGCAGCGGCTTGCCTCAGCTCGGGATGGTGCTGCTGCGCGAAGCCGCGCCGTTGACGGGGTGCCGCCTCGCGGGGTTCACGACCTACGGCCCCGAGGGCCCGACCGGCCTGTTGCTCGCCGGGACCGACGAGCAGAAGAAGAAGTACCTCGTGCCGCTCGTGACCGCGGAGAAGTCGATGTGCTTCGCGCTCACCGAGCCGGACGCGGGGTCCGACGCGCAGAGCCTGCGGACGACGGCGACCAAGGACGGGTCGGACTGGGTCCTCAACGGGACGAAGCACTTCATCACGAACGGCAAGCACGCGGACTTCGCGCTCGTGTTCGCGGCGAACGACCGCGAGCTGAAGGCCCAGGGCGGGATAACCGCGTTCCTCGTCGACAGGGGCACGCCCGGCTTCTCCGTCGGGCGCGCGCAGCGCGGGATGCTCGACGTCGAGGGCCAGTACGAGCTCGTGTTCGAGGACTGCAGGGTGCCGGAGGAGCAGGTCCTCGGGGGGCCGGGCAACGCCGGCATGGGCTTCTACTCGGCGATGCAGTTCCTCGCGATGGGACGGCTCTCGATCGCGGCGACGTGCAACGGGATCGCGGAGTACGCGCTGGGGCTCGGGATCGACTACGCGAAGCAGCGCGTCGCGTTCGACCGGCCCATCGGCAAGAACCAGTACGTCCAGGGCCACATCGTCGACTCGTTGGTCGAGCTCAAGGCGTCGAAGCTGATGACGTACGAGTGCGCGTGGAAGTACGACAACGGCGAGACGGTGATCCAGGAGTCGTCGATCGTGAAGCTCTACGCCGCCGAGATGGTCAACCGTGTCGTCGACAGGATGATCCAGGTGCACGGGGGCATGGGCTGGATGCGCGAGCTCCCGCTCGAGCGTCTCTACAGGCTCGTGAGGATCTTCCCCATCGTCGAGGGGACGTCGGAGATCCAGAAGTACGTGATCGCCAAGACGCTGGGGCTCTAGCTCCTCGGCGGTAACGCGTAGCCGGGCTCTCCTTCTTCGGACCGGCAGATCTCGTCGCCGAACCCTGGCTCCG
>DASQDO010000378.1:0-2276 GCA_035634135.1 Actinomycetota bacterium | reverse complement strand
GGCCGAATATGCGGCGCTCGTGCGACACGTAGTGGAGAACCCGATGATCAACGGAGAGGTGATCCGCCTGGACGCGGCGCTCCGCATGCCCCCCCGTTAGCCCTCTTTCGGAAAGCGTGTCTGACATGTCAGACATGTCAGACGGGTCCTGGGAAGAGGTAGCCCGGCCTTGGGGCCTAGCGCGTCTCCGCCGTCACCGGCTCGCGCTCGGCATGGTGCGGCTCCCCGTCGTCGGCCTCGGACGAGTCCGATGCCTGGGCCGGGGCGGCCTCGGCCAGCTCGCGGTCCAGCTCGCGCCATTCCTTCTCGGCCCAGCGGAGCTTCTCGACGGCTGATGCCAGGTCCAGGAAGTGGACGGGCACGATCGAGGCCCGGGGGCGGAGGTAGGCATCGCCTATGAGAGCGTCGAGCTCCCTCCTTGCCGCCGTCAACTTGTCGTGGATCTGCCGGAGCCGTTCGAACTGCTCGGCGGTGTAGCCCTGCGGCTGTACTCCCAGAACCAGGCTCCTTCCTGAACGAGACAGACCCGAGGGCGCGCGGCGCACCGCCAGAGTACATCGGCCCAGATTCCGGGCACAAGCGCACGAAGCCCAGCTCCGCGCCCCCTCAACGCGTATCCTGCGGCCGGATGCTAGCCGAGGAGACCATCAAGAAGGTTCTGGCCGCCGCCCTCACGGGCGGGGGTGACCTCGCCGAGCTGTTCGTCGAGGATCGCAGCTCGACGGGGCTCCGGCTCGAGGACCGCCGGGTCGAGGACGTCGCCTCGGGACGCGACGCGGGGGCCGGGGTCAGGGTGGTCGCCGGCGACCGCTCCTCGTATGCGTACACGAACCTCCTGACGGAAGAGGGCCTGGTCGAGACCGCGAACGCGGCCCGGGCCGGGCTCGCGGGGACCGCCGGCGCAGTGGCCGACCTGACCCGCACGCAGCCTCCGGTGGAGCACCCCGTGAGGACGCCTCCCGCCGAGGTAGCGGCAGCGGACAAGGTCGAGGCCCTCCGGGCGGCCGACGACGCGGCGCGCGCGGCCGGGGGCGAGGTCCGCCAGGTCGTCGCCTCTTACCAGGACGTCCGCCAGAAGGTGCTGATCGCCGCGTCGGACGGGCTCCTCGTCGAGGACGACCGGACGCGCGTCCGCTTCGTGTGCCAGGTCGTCGCGGCGCGCGACGGTCAGATCTCGACGGGGTTCAGGGCCCCCGGCCACTCGGGCGGGTTCGAGCTTCTCGAAGCGTTCCCGGCCGCCGAGGTCGGCGCGCTCGCCGCGGAGAAGGCGATCACGATGCTCGACGCCCGGCCCTCGCCCGCCGGGGAGTTCCCCGTCGTGCTCGCGCCGGGGGCCGGCGGCGTGCTGATCCACGAGGCGTGCGGGCACGGGCTCGAGGCCGACACGCTCGTCAAGAACGCGAGCGTCTACGCGAACCGGGCCGGCGAGCGCTTCGGCTCCGACGACGTCACGATCGTCGACGATGGGGGCGACGTCGGCGCCTGGGGCTCGATCGGGGTCGACGACGAGGGCACGCCCGCGCAGCGCACGGTGCTGTTCGACCGGGGCATCCTGACCGGGCACCTCAGCGACCGGCTCTCCGCCGAGAAGATCGGCCACCCTCCGACGGGCAACGGCCGGCGCCAGTCCTACGCCCACCTGCCGATCGTCCGCATGACGAACACGTATCTGCTGCCCGGTCCCGACGACCCCGAGGAGATCGTCCGCTCAGTGCAGCGCGGCGTCTACGCGGCGAGCTTCGCCGGCGGCGAGGTGAACCCGGCGACCGGCAACTTCGTCTTCGGCATGTCAGAGGCGTACATGAACGAGGACGGGCAGCTCACGTACCCGATCAAGGGCGCGCAGCTCATCGGGAACGGCCCCAAGGTCCTCAACGTCATCGAGGCCATCGCCGCGGACTTCGACCGCTGGGAGGGCGTCTGCGGCAAGGACGGCCAGCACGCGCCGGTCACGAACGGGATGCCGACGGTCCTGCTCGGCACGATGACCGTCGGGGGGACGGAGGCCTAGTGGCCGAGCTCCTCGACCTCGCGCAGTCGATCGCCGGTCGCGCCGGCGACGGTGAGCTCGTCGAGGCGTACGTCACGCACGAGCGGGACGTCTACGCGAAGGCCTTCGAGGGAGAGATCGAGGCGACGTCCGCGGCCGAGCCGCGCGGAGCCGGGGTCCGGCTGATCTCCGGAGGCCGCGTCGGGTTCGCCTACACGACCGACCTCACCCACGGGGGGTTGAGCGACGTCGTCGCGCAGGCGCGCGAGAACTCCGCCAGCGCGAC
>DASQDO010000377.1:0-5309 GCA_035634135.1 Actinomycetota bacterium | reverse complement strand
AGCCGGGGAGGCTCGTCGACCGCTCGAACGCCGCCGACGACAGCGCCATGAACAACAGCGGGAACGTCATCGCCGGGATGATCGCCGTCGGCTGGCGGAACGTGGTGACGATCGCACGCCGGCTGAGCGCGACGTACTGGTCGAGCGCGCTCACCGCGCCGGCGCAGCCTCGGGCTCCGCGGCCCCCTCGAGCCTCCGCCCCGTGGCCTGCTGGAAGACGTCGTCGAGCGACGGCGAGAGGAGCTCTAGGCCGGCGAACGCGATGCCCGCGTCCTCGAGCGTCCGAGCCACCGCGGCGATGCGGCTCGCCCCGCCCTTCAGCCTGATCGCGACGTAGTCGGCGGATCCCGGAGCGGGCTCGCCGAACTCGAGCAGCGCGGCCTCGACCGCGATCCGGTCCTCCTCGGGGCCGATCGCGACGCGCAGCGTGGGGTCGCCGACCTTCGCCTTCATCACCGAAGGCGTGCCGTCCGCGACGATGTGGCCGTTGTCGATGATCGCGATGCGGCCCGCGAGCTGGTCGGCCTCCTCCATGTACTGCGTCGTGAGGAACACCGTCGTCCCGGCGTCGCGGTTCAACCTCCGGACCTCGTCCCACAGTGCGACGCGCGAGTTCGGGTCGAGCCCCGTCGTCGGCTCGTCGAGGAACAGGACGACGGGCTGGTGCACGAGCGCGAGCGCGAGGTCGAGCCGCCGCCGCATGCCGCCCGAGTACGTCCCGACCCTGCGGTCGGCCGCGGCGGTGAGACCGACGGTGTCGAGCAGCTCGTCGGACCGCCGCCGTCCCTCACGCTTGTCGATGCCGTGCAGGACGGCCTGGAGCTTCAGCAGCTCGCGTCCCGTCATGAGCGGGTCGATCGCGGCGTCCTGCAACGCGACGCCGATCGAGCGGCGCACCTGGTGCGCCTCTGCGACGACGTCGTAGCCCGCGACGCGGGCGCGGCCCGCGGAAGGCTTGAGCAACGTCGTGAGCATCCGGACCGTCGTGGACTTGCCGGCCCCGTTAGGCCCCAGGAATCCGAAGATCTCGCCCGAGGAGAGCGCGAGGTCGATGCCCCGGACGGCCTCGACGTCGCCGAAGCTGCGGACGAGGCCCTCGGCGAGGACGGGGGTGTCGGTGGTCACGGGGCGGGCAACCAGAGCGGGCGAGCCGCTATTCCCCGCGACGCAACGCCGGCGGCGCCAGGACCGCGTTCAGGGACCCCGACCGGAACCCCGCGAGGTCGAGCGTGACGAAGCGGAAGCCGAGCTCGACGAGCCGGGCGTGCATCTCGTCCCGCAACGAGGCCGCCCGGGCGAAGTCCTCGACCGGGACCTCGACGCGCGCGAGGTCGCCGTGGTCGCGCACGCGCAGCACGTCGAAGCCGAGGGCGCGCACGGCTTCCTCGGCCGCGTCGATCCGCCGGAGCCGCTCGGGCGAGACCTCGACGCCGTAGGCGACGCGGGACGCGAGGCACGGCGACGCGGGCTTGTCGGCGACGGGAAGGCCGCGCTTCGCCGCTAGCGCGCGCACGTCGGCTTTGCTCATCCCGGCGTCGACCAGCGGAGACCGCACGTCCCGTTCTCGGGCGGCGCGCAGTCCCGGCCGGTGGTCGCCGAGGTCGTCGGTGTTGGTGCCGACCGCGATCGCGGCCCCCCTGTCCGCGGCGATCGGCGCGAGCACCTCGAAGAGCTCGTCCTTGCACCAGTAGCAGCGGTCGGCCGCGTTGCGCGTGTACTCCGGTCGCTCGACCTCGTGCGTCTCGACCATCCGGTGGTGCCAGCCGTAGCGGCGGGCGAGGGCCGCGGCCCCCTCGCGCTCGCGCCGCGCGAGCGACGGCGACACGGCGGTGACGGCGAGCACCTCGTCGCGCAGCACGTCGTGGGCGACGGCCGTCAGGAAAGCGGAGTCGACGCCGCCGGAGAACGCGACGACGACCGAGCCGTACCCCCGGAGCGCGTGCTCGAGGGCGTCGTTCTTCGCGGCCAGGGCTGACATCCGTCCCATCCTCTCAGCAGGGGGTTAGCTTGTCGGCCTGATGGTCACGATGGCGCAGGTCCAGCCGCTCGAGGAGTTCGCGCAGGACCCGCTGCTCACGGTCGCGTCCGTGCTGCTGATCGTCGTCTCGATCGGGTGGATCGTCGTGTCCCGGCTCGTCAGCCGGAACCTCCGCAAGGCGGCTCGGGCTCGCAACGAGAAGAAGGGGGCCGTGAAGCCGGCCCGGGACATCTGGGCGGGTCCCCCTTAAGCGGGCGCCGCGGCTAGCGGCGGCGCTTGAACCACCGGCGACGGCGGGGGCCGTAGAAGTCGTCGCCCTCCGGCACGGGCGCGTTCGCGGCGCGGGGCGGTGGCGGTGGTGCCGGGGCGCGGCCGGCGGGCTCGTGCCAGGCGACCTCGGACGGCGCCGGCTCGGGCGCCTCGTCCAGCGGCGCGGGTCCGGGGGCCGCGGGCTGGTTCCAGATGTCGTCGAGCGAGAGGTCCCCGGCGTCGTCAGCGGGGGCCGAGAGGGCCGGCGTCTCGTCGACCGCGACCTCCTCGGCGGCGGGGGCGTCCTCCGGCCCGGCGGACGGGTCCCTGGTGGTCCAGTCGACGATCTCGGGGCCGGGCTCGGCCGCCTCGGCCGGAGGGACGCTCCGGAGATCCGGCGACGCTTCCGCGGCCGGGACGTCCTGCAACGCGTCGGCGGGAGGGGCGGGCCACCCGGTCACCTCCGGCGCCGGGTCCGGGGTCTCCTCGGCGATCGTCGCCGCGAGGGGCTCCGACTGCTCCCATGCTTCCGGCATCACCGCGGACGGGGTCCCGTCGGTCGCCGCTCCGGCTTCGACCTCGGCGAGGCGGCGGCGCAGCTCCGTGACCTGCGCTGAGAGGAACTCGACCTTCGTCTCGGCCCGTGCGGCCCGGTCGGTCGCGGACGTGAGCTGGGCCATGATCTCGGGGATCGACTTGAGGATCGGGGCGAGCTCGCTCGTCCGTGCCGGCAGGTCGGTGACGACGTCCCCGCCCGCAGCGCCCGGAGCCGGCGGAGGGCCCACCCGGGGGCCCGGCGGCGCGGGTCGAGAGGGTGCCTCCTGACGGGCGTGCTGGAGGACCTCGTCGAGCCTCACGAGCGTCTTCTCGCCCGCCGGCCCCTCGACGACCTCGGAGACGATCAGGCCGTTGCGCGCCCAGTACCGCACGGTCCCCGGGGTCACGCCCGCGACGTCGGCCGCCTCGGCTGCCGAGACCCATTGCGGGCCCTCGACGCCGCCCGGCGTCGTCTGACGGTCCCAATCGCTCATCGAACCCCCAACTTCAGAGTCGGCCTCGGGTGGTGGTCACCGGCCCCTGAGGCCGGACAAGCAGCCCAGAGCCTAGCGGGACCCCGGTTGACCGTGCAGCCCCGGCGCGGTTTAGCTTTTCGGGAGCAACCGCGCGCACCGGACGAGTCCATCCATCCAAGGAGAGCCCCATGAAGACATTCGCCCGCTCCACCTTCGCCGTGGGCGCGAGCGCCGCCCTTCTCGTGACGGCGGCACCGCCGGCGGCGGCCGTCCGCATAACTTGCGGCGGCCGGACCCCGACGATCACGGGGACGTCCGGCCCGGACACCTTGCGCGGGACGAACGGGACGGACGTGATCCTCGCGAAGGGCGGAGCAGACGTGGTGCGCGGGCTCGGCGGCCGCGACTTCATTTGTGGCGGCGGCGGCCGGGACAGGATCGTCGCGGGGGCCGGGAACGACCTCGTGAAGGGCGGTCCGGGCTCGGACACGGTCACCGGCGGGGCCGACCGGGACCAGCTCCTCGGCAACGGAGGCAGCGACCGGCTGCGCGGCGCGAGTGGTCCCGACATCCTCCTGGGGGGCAACGGGCGCGACCGCCTGGATGCCGGGGATGGTGCCGACTACCTGGCGGGCGACACCGGCAACGACGTGATGGACGGGGGCGGGGGCCTCGACCAGGTCTCGTATCGCGACGCGCGCGGAGGCGTGCGGGTGAACCTCGGAAGCGGGACGTCGGGCGGTGCCGCCGGCAACGACCGCTTGGCAGGAATCGAGGCGCTGAGAGGGTCGACCTTCGACGACAGCCTGACCGGCGGCCCGAATGCCGACGCGATCTCCGGGCTCTTCGGCGACGACCGGATCAACGGGGGCGGGGGCGGCGACGTGATCGATCCCGGGCCCGGCAACGACCGACTCGACGGTGGCGCCGGCTTCGACTTCGTCGACTACACCTCGGTGAAGGGGGGAGGCGTCGACGTCAACCTCGGTTCCTCGGCCCATGCGGAGGGGACCGACCGCCTCCGGGCCCTCGAAGGCGTCCTCGGGTCGGAGCAGGCAGACGAGATCACCGGCTCCGCCGACAACGATTCCCTGTTCGGCGGCGGCGGTCGTGACCGGCTCGACGCGGGGGCCGGTGACGACACGCTCGAGGGTGGTGCCGGCGCCGACGTCCTCCAAGGCGGAGAAGGTTTCGACTTCGTGCTCTATCTCTTCTCGAACCGCGGCGTCACGGTCGACCTCGCGGCGGGGTCCGCAACCGGTGAGGGGACCGACCAGCTCGGCGGCATCGAGGCGGCGAACGGCTCGGAGCACGGCGACACGATCTCGGGCGACGCCGGCGCGAACGCGCTGGCGGGGGCCGGGGGCAACGACACGGTGTTCGGCCGGGACGGCAACGACGAGCTCGACGGTGGGTCGGGCAACGACACCCTCGACGGCGGCGCCGGCACCGACGAGTGCACGGACGGCGAGACCCTGGCGGGGTGCGAGGAGAGCGAGGCCCGCAGGGCGGCGAAAACCCCCGTCTATGCCCGGTCGAGAAGGCCTTAAAACACTTTAATTTTTTCTTAACAATCTCCCTGTGAAAGGGAGGAATCGGACATTCCTCCCTCGAAAACTGGCCCACCAGTCGGGGGGTCATCGGCGATCCCTCGCGTGTCATCCAGGGGGGATGCATGGGAGCACGGAAGTTCGTTCGCCGCGGCGCGGTTCTGCTCGCGGGCGCTCTGATCGCCGGTCTGCCGATCGCGTCGGGCTCGGCCCAGGAGTCGGCTCGAGAGAGGTACATCGTCGTGCTCGAGCGGGGCGTGCCGGCGCACGCGACCGCGCACGAGCATGCTCGGTCCGAGAACGCCGAGGTCGGGTTCGTATACGAGCACGCTCTGAACGGCTACTCCGCGATGATGTCGCCGCAGGCTGCCGAGCGGATCGCGAACCGTCCGAACGTCGAGTACGTCGAGCCGGACATCGAGCTGCACGCGTCGGCGCAGACCCTGCCCACGGGCGTCAACCGGATCGACGGCGAGCTCAGCCCGACGGCCCGGATCAACGGGATCGACGAGCGCATCG
>DASQDO010000376.1:0-6587 GCA_035634135.1 Actinomycetota bacterium | reverse complement strand
GCCGTAGGCCTTGCGCGTGATGACCGTCATGCGGGGGACCGTCGCCTCGCTGAACGCGTAGAGGAGCTTCGCGCCGTGGCGGATGATCCCGCCGTACTCCTGCTCGGTCCCCGGCAGGAAGCCCGGTACGTCGACGAACGTCACGAGCGGGATGTTGAACGCGTCGCAGAAGCGCACGAAGCGCGCGGCCTTGGTGGACGAAGCGATGTCCAGGGTCCCGGCGAGCACCTGCGGCTGGTTCGCGACGATCCCGACCGGGTGACCCGCCAGGCGTGCGAAGCCGCAGAGGATGCTCTGGGCCCAGTGCTGGTGGACCTCGAAGAACTCGCCGTCGTCGAAGACGGACGAGAGCACCGCGTGCATGTCGTAGGGCTTGTTCGGCGAGTCCGGGATCAGGTCCAGGAGGTCGTCGCACGACCGCATCGGATCGTCGGCCGGCGGGAAGTACGGCGGCGACTCGAAGTTGTTCGACGGGATGAACGACAGCAGGTAGCGGACCTGCGCGAGGCAGTCCTCGTCGCTCCCGGCCACGAAGTGCGCGACGCCCGACTTGGACGCGTGGCTCATCGCACCGCCGAGCTCCTCCTGCGTCACCGTCTCGCCGGTCACGGCCTTGATGACCTCCGGGCCCGTGATGAACATGTGCGAGGTCTCGGTGACCATGAACGTGAAGTCGGTCATCGCCGGCGAGTACACGGCGCCGCCCGCGCAGGGGCCCATGATCGCCGAGATCTGCGGGATCACGCCGGACGACCTGACGTTGCGGTCGAAGATGTAGCCGTAGCCGGCGAGCGAGGCCGCGCCCTCCTGGATGCGGGCGCCGCCGGAGTCGTTGAGCCCGATCACCGGCGCCCCCGTCTGGAGCGCGAGGTCCATGATCTTGCAGATCTTCTCGCCCATGACCTCGCCGAGCGAGCCTCCGAAGACCGTGAAGTCCTGCGCGAACACGAAGACCTTGCGGCCGTCGATCGTGCCCCATCCGGTCACGACCGCGTCGCTCAGCGGGCGCTTTCCCTCGATGCCGAAGCCGTGCGACCGGTGCCGCACGAGCATGTCGGTCTCGACGAACGAGCCGGCGTCGAGGAGCTTCTCGATGCGCTCGCGTGCGGTGAGCTTGCCTCGCTCGTGCTGACGCTCGACGGCGGCCCCGCCACCACCCGACCGGGCCTCGTCGCGGAGCGAGCGAAGGCGCTCGACCTGCTCGTCTATCGGCCTGGTGGCCTGCTCCTGGGGTACCTCCTGGGTCGACATGCGGGGCAGTCTAGCGGCGCGCCTACTGACATCCCGGCGACACCAGGCCGACCCCGGACGCACGCCTGAAATCCGGGCCAAATCGGACGGATTGTCATCCTGGGGTGGCAGGGGAGTGACGCCGGGGGGAGAACCCCACCTCTATGCAGTTCATCCGAGACCTCCGCGAAGTCACCGGCGCGCTGAAAGAGCTCGTCGCCGACGACGACCGCCACGAGGAAGACGCCAAGCTCGAGCTCGCCGTGTCGGCTCAGCGCTTCTCGCAGGAGACGCGCGAGGTCGTCGACGACAAGCTCTCCTTCTCCGCCACGCTCATGCGTGCCGGTGAGGTCGACGCGGCCACCCGTCTTCTCGCCGAGGTCGAGGCCGAGGTCCGCGACAACGAGGCCGCGCTCATCGAGTCCGTCAACGAGGTCAAGGTCGCCCGAGCCGCCCGCCGCGAGCGCATCACGCGGATGCGTCTCGCGCGGTCGCTCGCCGTCGCGATGCTCGGCGCCGCCGTCATGGCCACCTCGGCCGCCGGCATGGCGTTCGCGAGCTTCCTCGAGGACCGCGCCCAGGCCGAGGCCGCTGCCGAGCGCAGGCACGACCGGCGCCGCGGAGACGGCCCGGCTCGCGCTGCCGCCGCCGCTGCCGCCCGGGCGGACCGGACGCGACCGGCCGCAAAGGTCAAGAGGGTCGAGCTCCGGGGCGTCGAGGCTGCACTGACCGCCAAGGCGTTCGCCGCGTTCGAGCAGCTCAAGAGCGGCGACGTCGAGCCGGCCGAGCTCGAGCACCTGCTGAGCCTGCTGCCGGCCGAGCTCGCCGAGACGATGCGCCAGGCGCTCGCGACCACGAAGGTCGCCGAGAAGACCGTCAAGGACGCCCTTCCGATCCTGTCCCGCCCCGCGGCGAAGAAGAAGGCCGACAAGGCCGACCAGGCCGCCGACGGGGCCGAGAAGCAGGACCCGCCCGCCGAGGAGCCCAAGGACGAGGAGCCGGATCCCGAGCCCGACCCCGAGCCCACTCAGTCGCCGGGCGACGAGGAGCCGGACGACGAGGACGGCACGATGCTCTCCGGCATTACCGGCGGGGACTGACTAGCCGACCGGATGCGGCTCCGCGGGCGGATGCTCGCGGCCCGTCGATCTCCCCTTCGGCAGTCGCAACGCCGCCACGAACGCAATCGCTGCGGGCAGGGCCCCCACTAGGTAGGCCGTCCGGTACGACCCTGCGTCGGCCACTGCTCCGATAGCCGACGGCGAGGTCAGGTAGCCGAGGTCTCCCGCCATCTGGTTGACGCCCACCGCCGCGCCCGAGCCGGACCGTGGGATCGAGTCCGCAAGCAACCCGCCCGCCGCGGTCCCTCCCGCGGCGATCGACGCGCCGAGGGCGACCATCAGCGGGTAGTACGCGAGCGGCGTCTCCTCGATGCGCCCGAGCAGCGCCGTCGACACCGCGGCGACCGCGAGAGAGGGCACGAGGACCGCCCGCCGCCCGTACTTGTCGGCGGCCCTCCCGGCGACGAACAGGATCAGGATTTCGCCGACCGAGAGCATCGTCACGGCGAGGCCGATCTGGCCCTCGGAGAGGCCGAGCACGTCCTCGGCGAATATCGGGCCGACGAACTGGGCCGGGCCCGAGATCGTCCACCAGCCCACGAGGGTCGCGAGCAACGCGATCGTGTAGCGGTAGTCGCGGAACAGGGGGCCGGCGGCCCGCAGCGCTTCGATCGGCGTCTTGCGCTCGCCCTCGCCGCGGCCCTGCTCGCCCGCCATCACGAACCACGCGATCGCCGCCGACAGCAGCAGCCCGGTCGCGTAGAAGTGGAAGGGGGCCGCGAGGCCGAACTGGTCGGCGATCACGCCTCCGAAGACCGGGCCCGCGCCGATACCGACGAGGAAGGACGAGCGGAACGCGCCGGTCGCGCGGCCCATCGCCTCGGGCTCGATGATCCTGAGGATCCGGTTCATGAGGCCGTTGATGAACAGGGCCGAGCCGGCGCCGCCGAAGCCGCGGGCGAGGACGAGCTGCGGGAACGAGCCGGCGAGGCCGGCCGCGTAGGACGAGGCCGAGACGATCAGCAAGCCCGCGATCGTGCAGGCGCGCTCGCCGAAGCGGTCGACGACGAGGCCCCCGACGATCCCGAACGCGAACCTCGTGCCGCCGAACACGACGTTGACGAGGCCGAGGGTGCCGAGCCCGACTCCGAACGACCGGGCGAACAGCGGCAGCACGGGCACGACCATCCCGAAGCCGAGCGCGACCGTGATCGAGATCGCCAGGAGCTTGACGAAGTCGGGCCTCCGCCACGGCGAGAGGACCGCCGCGGCGTCCGTCTGCGACACGTTAGTGCGAGGGCCGTCCGCCCTGGGCCGCCGGCCGAGGCCGCCGGCGCTGAATGAGCTCTACGAGCAGGCCGTGGTTCCCCTTCGGGTGCACGAACGCCACCATGTGGCCGCGGCCCCCGCGGCGAGGGACCTCGTCGATCAGCGGGACGCCCTTGTCCTTGAGCTCGGCGAGCGCGGCCTCGAGGTCATCGACCTCGTACGCGATGTGGTGCAGCCCCTCTCCGCGCTTGGCGACGAACTTGCCGACGGTGGTGTCGGGGCCGGTGGGGCCGAGGAGCTGGAGGTAGCTCTCGCCGAGCGGGAGCATGGCCTCCTCGACGCCCTGGTCCTCGACGCGCTCGCGATGCGAGACCTCGAGACCCCAGACCTTCTCGTAATGAGCGACGGCGGCGTCGAGGTCGGCGACGGCGAGCGCGACGTGTTCGATCTTCCCGAGCATCGGCAGAGTCTAAGAGCGGCTAGCGGGTGCCCTCGCCGTGCCGCCCCTCTCCGGCCGCGAATCGGCGGACGTTCGGAAGCGTCTGGCCGGCGCTCAGCGATTCGACGCCGCGGTGGAACTCGTTCCGCATCGCGTCGTCGAGCGGGAGCGACGAAGCTTCTATCGCCGCGAGCCTGTCGCCGCGCAACGGTCCCTGCGGCCACGACGCGATCGTCTGCGCGAGGTCGAGCGCGGTCTCGAGGGCCGCGCCCGGCGCGCAGACGCGGTTGACGAGACCGATCGACAGCGCCTCGGGTGCGTCGACCGCCCGGGCGGTGAGGATCATGTCGAGCGCGCGGCCGAGCCCCACGACCCGCGGGAGCCGCACGTTTCCCCCGTCGATCAGCGGGACTCCGAAGCGGCGGCTGAAGACTCCGAGCACGGCGTCCTCGGCGGCGACGCGGAGGTCGCACCACAGCGCGAGCTCGAGCCCTCCCGCGACCGCGTAGCCCTCGATCGCCGCGATCACGGGCTTGCGCAGGAGCATCCTCGTCGGGCCCATCGGGCCGTCGCCCTCGGGCTCGACCCGGTTCGCCCGGTCCGGGTCCTCGCCCATCGCCTTGAGGTCGGCCCCGGCGCAGAAGTGGCCGCCCGCTCCGGTCAGGACCGCGACGTCGGCCTCGTCGTCGGCCTCGAACGCCCCGAACGCGGCGGAGAGAGCGTCGGCGGTGGAGCGGTCGACCGCGTTGCGGACCTGGGGCCGGTCGATCGTGACCACGAGCGTGCGGTCCCGCCGTTCCGTCCTCAGCGTGGGCATAGAGGCGACTCTAGAATGGTTGCTCTCTTCACGAACCCGGGTCGCAAAGGAGCTTCCTCATGGCATCGTCCGTAGTCGTATCGGCCGCACGCACCGCGATCGGCAAGTTCGGCGGCGCCCTCGCGAACGTCCCGGCGGTCGACCTCGGGGGCCGCGCGATCGAGGCCGCGCTGCAGCGCGCCGGGAGCTCAGGCGACCAGGTCGACTACGTGATCATGGGCCAGGTCCTCCAGGCGGGGACGGGGCAGATCACCGCCCGCCAGGCCGCGATCAAAGCGGGGATCCCGGACACGGTGCCGGCGCTGACGATCAACAAGGTGTGCCTGTCGGGGCTGAACGCGATCGCGCTCGCCGACCAGCTGATCCGCGCGGGCGAGGTCGACGTCGTCGTTGCCGGGGGCATGGAGTCGATGGACCAGGCCCCCTACCTGTTGCCGAAGGCGCGCAACGGTTACCGCATGGGCGACGGGAAGCTGGTCGACTCGATGATCTTCGACGGTCTCTGGGACGCGTTCACCGACAAGCACATGGGCGACCAGTCCGAGGACGTGAACATGGAGTTCGAGGTGTCCCGCGAGGCCCAGGACGAATGGTCGCTGAGGTCGCACCAGCGCGCGGCCGCCGCGATCTCCGAGGGACGCTTCGACGAGGAGATCGTCCCGTTCGAGATCCCGCAGCGCAAGGGCGACCCGGTCCAGTTCGCGACCGACGAGGGCGTGCGCGCGCAGACGACTTCCGAGACGCTCGCGAAGCTCCGTCCCGCGTTCCGCACCGACGGCACGATCACCGCGGGGAACGCCTCGCAGATCTCCGACGGCGGCGCGGCCGTCGTCGTGATGAGCGCGGAGCGCGCCGAGGCCCTCGGCATCACCCCGATGGCCGAGATCGTCGCCCACGGCATGTCGGCCGACCGCCCGCCGTACCTCCACACGGTGCCGGCGCTCGCGGTGCAGGCCGCGCTGAAGAAGGCCGGGCTCTCCGCGAACGACCTCGACCTCGTCGAGATCAACGAGGCGTTCGCGGCGGTGGCGATCCACTCGACGCGGATGCTCTTCAACGGCGACAAGTCGGCGGAGGACAAGGTCAACGTGAACGGCGGCGCGGTAGCGCTCGGCCACCCCATCGGCTGCACGGGCGCGCGCCTGACGGTGACGCTGCTGCACGAGCTGAAGCGCCGCGGCGGGGGCCTGGGTGCGGCGGCCCTGTGCGGCGGCGGGGGCCAGGGCGACGCGCTCATCTTCCGCGTCGCGGGCTAGACCGGCTCCGGGATCTCTCGCACCGGCCTCCACCACAGTCCCAGCGCCATCGCCGCGAGCACCAGGGCGGCCCCTCCCGCGAACGCGGCCGGAATGCCTATCGCCGCCGCCACCGGGACCGCCAGCGCTACGCCCAGGGGCTGGAGGCTCAGCGACACGAGCCAGTCCGTCGAGACGACGCGTCCCAGCAGGCTGCGCGGCACGAACTTCTGCAGCAGCGTCGCCCAGGTGACCTCGGCGATCTGGCCGGTGAAGCCGACGACGGCCATGAGCGCGGCTGCGGCGACGGCGCTCGGCGCGAACGCCAGCGCGCCGATCGCGACGGTGCCGAGGCCCCATCCGAGGTACGCGGGGACCACGCTGTCGAAGCGCATGCCCTTGGTCCCGGCGAAGACGGTCCCCGCCAGGCCCCCGAGGCCGTAGCCGGAGAAGACGAAGCCGAGCGCGGTCGCGCCCTCGCCGAGCTCCTGCTCGACGAACAGGGGGACGAGGACCGGCAGCGGCCCCCAGCTCAA
>DASQDO010000375.1:0-6230 GCA_035634135.1 Actinomycetota bacterium | reverse complement strand
GACGAAGGGGCCGAGGCTCCGTGCGAAGTTCGCCGAGCCACCGGTCGCGTCAGCCGTGACGAGGATGCCCGCTGCGAGCGCGAGCCCGATCACCAGGCCGGACCACCCCTTCGGGGCGCGCGGGTCGACGGCGATCGCCATGATCCCCGTCACCAGGATGAAGCCGATGAAGGCCTCGGCGAGCAAGCCATTCACGAAGTCGATGTCGTCCGAGACCGTCGTGGCGCCGAAGAAGATGTCCTGTCCTTCGAGGGCCGCTCCGGTCTGCCCGTAGATCCCGGCCACGATGAACGCGCCGGCGATCGCGCCGAGGCACTGGACGACGACGTACGCGGGGACGTCCTTCCACCTGAAGCGCCGCGCCACCGCGAGCGAGATCGTGACCGCGGGGTTGAAGTGAGCGCCCGAGACGCCGCCGAACGCGTAGACGAGGACCGCGAGCGCGGTCGCGAAGGCGAACGCGACGCCGAGCACGTCGCTGAACGTGGAGCCCAGCAGCGACCCGAACAGCCCCTCGCCGATCTCGCCGCCGAGGGCTTCCGCGGGGATCGCGGCGAGGCTCCGGATGGGCCCGATCCCGAGGATCGTCGCGGCCCCCGTCCCGATCGCGACGAACACCGTCGTGCCGGTGAACTCGGCGAAGAGCCGTCGCGCCAGGGACGCCTGGCCTTCCTCTGCCGGCGCGGGAGGTGCTGTCCCTGCGCCGGAGCCGATCGCAACGTCGCTCATGCGGCTCCTTTCGTCGTCTCCGTTGGCCGTTCGAGTAATGCTCGGTGCTCGGCCAATCAAACACCCTGACGGCGCCGATCCGGCGGTTTGCCGTCGCGCCGCCGGGCGGTCTGGGATCATCGTCGCCATGATGCGGGCGGGTTGGCGTGTCGTGGGCGCGTTCCTCGTGGCCGCGGGCGCGGCTGCCTTGCCCGGGCACGGGCTCGCTGCAGGCGTCTGCTCCCCCGACCCGACGCCCGGAGACGACGAGATCTCGTGCTCGGAGGAAGCGGACTCCCTGTCCGGCCTCGCAGGCGACGACGTCCTGTTCGGAGGGTCCGGGACCGACCTCCTGGGAGGCGACGCCGGGAACGACCAGGTCTACGGCGAGGCCGGCGACGACTCGCTCTCGGGCGATCCGGGCTCGGACTACCTCGAGGGCGAGACCGGGCGGGACACGCTGGACGGCGGCGAGGGGTCGGACGACCTCCGGGGCGGCACCGGGGTCGACACGATCTTCGGCGGTCCCGGCGACGACGCGATGGACGGCGGCGCGCACGAAGACGACGTGCAGGGGCACGCCGGCAACGACCTGATCTTCGGATGGCACGGTGACGACTCGCTGTCGGGGGGGCCGGGCGAGGACGACCTCTCGGGGTTCATCGGAGCCGACTCGATCCGCGGCGGGTCCGGGCTGGACGTCCTCTACGGAGGCGACGGCTCGGACCGGATCCTCGGAGGGGGCGGAGGCGACTTCGTCCAGGGCTCCGCGGGTTCCGACCACCTGGACGGCGGGAACGGGCGCGACTTCCTCGTCGGCGGCAAGTCGAAGGACACGATCTACGCGCTGTCGGGCAAGGACAAGGTCAAGGCCGGAGACGGCGACGACGAGGTCTTCGCGGCCGACGGGGTGGTCGACCGCATCTCGTGCGGGCCGGGGGCCGACGTCGTGCACGTCGACGAGTTCGACGTCCTGGTCGACTGCGAAGAGGTCGACGCGACCTAGGCTTCGTCGCCTTTCAGCGAGTCGGCCTTCGCGCGGATCTCGTCGAGGATCGGCGCGTTCTGCAACGTCGTCACGTCGCCCAGGGCGCGGCCCTCGGCTACGTCGCGCAGCAGCCTGCGCATGATCTTGCCCGAGCGCGTCTTCGGCAGGTCGTCGGTGAACACGATCGACTGGGGCCGCGCGATCTTGCCGATGACCTTCGCCACGTGGTCGCGCAGCTCGGTCAGCAGCGCCTCGTCACCTTCGACGCCCCCCTTCGGCGTGACGAACGCGACGATCGTCTCGCCCTCGCGCGGGTCCTGTCTCCCGACGACGGCGGCTTCGGCGACGCCCTGGTGGTCGACGAGCGCGGACTCGACCTCGTACGTCGAGATGCGGTGCCCCGACACGTTCATCACGTCGTCGACGCGGCCCAGCAGCCAGAAGTAGCCGTCGTCGGCGAGCTGCGCCCCGTCCCCGGGGAAGTAGACGTCTTCTCCGAAGCGCGAGAAGTACGTGTCGAGGTAACGCTGCTCGTCGCCCCAGATCGTGCGGAACATCGACGGCAGCGGTCTCTTCAGCACGAGGTAGCCACCTCCGCCCCGCCCCACCGGCTCGCCCTTCTCGTCGACGACGTCCGCGACGACACCCGGGTAGGGCCGCGTCGCGGAGCCGGGCTTGAGCGTCGTGATCCCCGGCAGCGCCGAGATCGCGATCGCGCCGGTCTCGGTCTGCCACCACGTGTCGACGACCGGCGTCCGGCCCCCGCCGACGAACTCCTGGTACCAGACCCACGCCTCGGGATTGATCGGCTCGCCGACCGAGCCCAGCAGGCGCAGGGAGGAGAGGTCGTGCTTCGCGGGATAGCCCGTGCCCCACTTCATGAACGTGCGGATCGCGGTGGGGGCCGTGTAGAGGATCGTCGCGCGGTACTCCTCGACGATCGACCACCAGCGGTCCTTGTCCGGCCAGTCCGGCGCCCCCTCGTAGAGGATCGAGGTAGTGCCGTTGCAGAGGGGGCCGTACACGATGTAGCTGTGCCCGGTGACCCAGCCGATGTCGGCCGCGCACCAGTACACGTCCGTCTCGGGCTTCAGGTCGAAGATCGCGCGGTGCGTCGACGAGACGCCGGTGAGGTATCCGCCGGTCGTGTGCACGATGCCCTTCGGCTTCCCCGTCGTCCCGGACGTGTAGAGGATGTAGAGGGGATCCTCGGCGTCCATACTCTCGGGAGGGCAGTCGGCCGAAGCCGCCGCCACGACGTCCGCGTACACGACGTCGCGGCCCTCGACCATCGGGACGTCCCCGTCGGTGCGCTTGACGACGATCACCTTCGAGATCGAAGGCGTGCCCTCTACGGCCTCGTCCGCGTTCGCCTTCAACGGCACGACCGCGCCACGCCGGTAACCGCCGTCGGCCGTCACGAGGACCTTGCACTCGGAGTCGTTGATCCGGTCGCGCAACGACTCGGCGGAGAAGCCCCCGAACACGACCGAGTGCACGGCGCCGATGCGCGCGCAGGCGAGCATGGATGCGGGGAGCTCCGGGACCATCGGCAGGTAGATCGCGACGCGGTCGCCCTTGGTGACGCCGAGGTCCTTGAGCACGTTCGCAAGCCTGCACACCTCTTCGTGAAGGTCGCGATAGGTGATTGTGCGCGTCTGGCCCGGCTCGCCGATCCAGTGGTAGGCGACCCGGTCCCCGTGCGACGCGAGGTGGCGGTCGAGGCAGTTGTGCGACGCGTTGAGCCGCCCGCCCCGGAACCAGGTGTGGTGGGGGAACCCGCCCTCCATCACGGATTCCCAGCGCTCGAACCAGTCGAGTCGCTCGGCCTGGGACGCCCACCACGCGTCGGGGTCGCGCTCGGCCTCGGAGTAGACGGCGGCGTCGCCGAAGACCGCAGCGGCGGCGAAGTCCTCGGGGGGCTCGAACGTACGTCGTTCCTCGAGCAGCGCCTCGATCGTCTTCTCGGTCGCCATCGGGCCATTATCCTGCCGGGCGTGAAGATCCTCGTCCTGGGCGGGGACGGCTACCTCGGGTGGCCGACCGCCATGCATCTCTCGGCCGCGGGCCACGACGTCGCGCTCGTCGACAACTTCCTTCGACGCGCGATGTCGACCGAGCTGGGGGCCGAGTCGCTGACGCCGATCCAGTCGATCGGCGAGCGCATCCGCGCCTGGAAGGAGGTCTCCGGCAACGACCTCGAGTTCTTCCACGGCGACCTCGCGGACCCGCAGTTCGTCGACGAGGTCTTCACACGGTTCCGGCCCGACGGGATCGTTCACTACGGAGAGCAGCCCAGCGCTCCCTACTCGATGATCGACCGGCGTCACGCGGTCGCGACGCAGCGCAACAACGTAGAGGGGACGCTCAACGTCCTCTACGCGATGCGCGACCTCGCGCCCGAGGCGCACCTCGTGAAGCTCGGGACGATGGGCGAGTACGGCACGCCGAACATCGACATCGAAGAGGGCTTCATCGAGATAAACCACAACGGGCGCACCGACACGCTGCCGTTCCCGAAGCTGCCGGGCTCGATGTACCACCTGACGAAGGTCCACGACTCGCACAACATCCACTTCGGCTGCCGCATCTGGAAGCTGCGCTCGACCGACCTCAACCAGGGCGTCGTCTACGGGATCCACACGGCGGAGTCGCAGCTCGACGAACGTCTGTGCACGCGCTTCGACTACGACGAGGTCCTGGGGACCGCGCTCAACCGCTTCTGCGTGCAGGCCGTCGTCGGGTACCCGCTGACGGTCTACGGCAAGGGGGGCCAGACGCGCGGGTTCCTCAACATCGTCGACACGATCCAGTGCGTCCGGCTCGCGCTCGAGAACCCCGCGGCCCCCGGCGAGTACCGCGTGTTCAATCAGTTCACGGAGCAGTTCTCGGTCAACGACCTCGCTTCGATCGTCGCCCGCGTCGGTGCCTCGAAGGGCATCAACGTCGTCGTCGACCCGGTGGCGGACCCGAGGATCGAGGCCGAGGAGCACTACTACAACGCGACCCACACGAAGCTGGTCGAGCTCGGCCTGAAGGCGCACCTGCTCACCGACGAGGTCGTCGGGGACCTCCTCGACACGATCCAGCGGTACAAGGACCGGATCCTGCTGGGGCCGATCGCGCCGAAGACGAAGTGGGACCCCCGGGCCTGACCGGCCTTAACCGCGTACTTGCCGCCGCAGGAGTGCTCGCCGGGGCGGCGAATCCTGGGCTCAGAGACCCCAAACCCAGGAGATGACGTCATGCGCAAGGCACTTGCTTCGCTCGTAGCTCTCGGGCTCGTGGCCAGCTTCGCGGCAAGCCCCGCCGTCGCGGCCAAGGGCAAGAAGAAGAAGGTCACGAAGACGATCTCCGAGACCATCGACGTGACCGCCCTTCCGTTCCCGAACTACTCGAGCCGCACCGGGACCGCGCTTCCGGGCTGCACCGCCGGTGAAGAGGGCGTCCACAAGCACACCCACCCGTTCGAGACCCCCGGCGCCGGCACCCTGACGCTGGCGATGTCCGGCTTCACCGGTGACTGGGACCTGTACGTCTTCAACTCCGACGGCGTCGCGATCGCTCGCTCGGACCAGGAGCAGGCCGGCCCGGCGATGGCCCCGGCCGAGGAGAAGGTCGTCATGCCGATGGGCAAGGGTGAGAGCTACGAGCTGGTCATCTGCAACTGGGCCGGCGCCCCGCAGGCGTCCGCCTCGCTGGAGTACGTGTACACGGTCTAGCTTCGACAGCTTCGAACAAGAGGGGCCCCCCGGGGCCCCTCTTTCGCGTCCCGGGAAATGACCGAAGGTTGTCCATTGATCGCCATATGGTCGTGTGGTGACCGTTCAGATTCTGACGAACTCGCAGATCAACAAGGCGGGCAAGGCGCTACGCGAGTGGTGGGATGACTTCGAGGCCCCTGTCGAAGCTCTGGATACCTACCTCGATGACGCATTCCACGTCCTCGTCCGGTTTCGGGCGGCTCATCAGCGACCGATGACGAAGGCGACGAGAGGTTTGCGGATGATGGTCGCGACTGAAGGAGCGAAGGTCGAGGTTTCTCAACGACTCAAGCGCATCCCGACCATCGTCGACAAGCTCTCTCGGCAGCCGTCCATGAAGCTGGCGAACATGCACGACATCGCTGGGTGTCGGGCGGTCCTGCAGACCGTTGACGAGGTTCGCCGAGTTGAGCGCCGGCTTTCGCGGAACCGGCCCCCGGTTCGCGTCTACGACTACATTGAGGGACCGCGGGAGTCGGGATATAGAGGGGTCCATGTAATCGTCCTTTACGACAATCGGAAGATCGAGGTGCAATTGCGGACGCGTGTCATGCACGACTGGGCTATTGCAGTCGAACGTCTCGGGGGCCGCTTGCAAACGGACCTGAAGAGCGGGAGGGGCCCGGCCCCGCTCCTCGCTTGGCTGAGTGCCGTCTCCGAGGCGATGGCTCTTGAGGAGGCCGGGGAAGTGGTCGATACTCAGCTAGTCGAGCGAATCCAGGTACTCCGAAAAGGTGCGCTACCGTATTTGCAGGAGGGCCGCCCATGAC
>DASQDO010000374.1:0-2352 GCA_035634135.1 Actinomycetota bacterium | reverse complement strand
CCGCGTCCGCGGCGTCACGCCCCATCCACACCTTCGCAACGAGCGAGGGGGCGACGAACGTCGCGATGCCGAGCGTCAGGCGGGTCACGCCGTACAGACGCGCCAGGTCCTCCTCGTCCAGGTCCCCCAAGACGCTGATCTCATCCTTCTTCATGGTCCAAAGCCTTTCTAACGAGCTCCCTGTCGTGCTCCCACGCGAACTCCAGAGTCTCCACCTCGGCGCGCGTCACCCAGCGCAGGTCCGCCACGTCGTCCGCCGGCGACGGCTCGCCCGACACCCAGCGGGCCCGGAACCCGAGCGCGAGGTTGAAGTCGTTCTCGTGCGCGTACACATGGGGGGCCATCAGCAGACAGTCCTCGACCCCCACCTCGATCTGGATGCCGAGCTCCTCCTCGATCTCCCGCTTGAGTCCCTCGATCGGGTCCTCGCCGTTCAGGAGGAAGCCACCGGGAGCGTCGAGCTTGCCCTTGAACGGCTCGACCCCGCGCACGGTAACGAGCGCCTTGCCGTCGCGCACGATCACGCAGCCGACGACCGGCGACGAGTTCCGGTACCAGGAGCGCCCGCAGACGCCGCAACTCGAGCCGCCCTCCTTGTCGGGGTCGTCGAGGGCGGTCCCGTCGACGGGGCAGAAGCGGAAGGGCTCCGGCTCGGGAGACACGCTCGGCATCTACGTCACCGCTCGCGCGAGGGGGCCGCGCGGAGCCCGCGCGACGCCTCCTCGTAACGGGCGAGGGCGAACAGCAGGTCGGACACGCGGTTGAGGTAGCGGAGCACCTCGGGGTCGGCGACCTGGCCCCGGCCGTTCATCGCGACGGCCTGGCGCTCGGCGCGCCGGACGACCGAGCGCGCGAGGTCGAGACCGGCCGACCCGGGGGTCTCTCCGGGAAGGACGAACTCCTGCGGCAACGGGTGCTCGTCGAGGAGCGCGTCGATGTCGTGCTCGGCCCTCTCGGTCATGGCGGGGGTGACCCGCGACACGCCGTCCTGGAGCTTCGGCTGGTTCTCCTCGGCGGTGGCGAGCTGAGCGCCGGCGACGAACATCTCCCGCTGCACCCGGACGACGATCTCCTCGACCCGCGGCGTCAGCCCACCCGCTCGGGCGACGCCGAGGGCCGACACGGTCTCGTCGAGGGTCCCGTACACCTCGGTCCGAGGGTCGTCCTTGTGGACGCGGCCCCCGTAGAGGAGCCCGGTGGTGCCGTCGTCGCCCTTCTTCGTATAGATCTTCACGGGGGGCGAGCCTATCCGTGGCGACCCACGGCGGTATCGTCTTGTTCAGCGCGCCAGGCGACGCGGACGGGGGGGACTGGTGCCCGAGGAGCCCCAGACGGATGCGTGGGTCCGAAAGGCTTTCGAGCTCGAGCTCGACGCGACCAAGACGCTGATCACTCTTTCGTCCGCCATCCTCGCGCTGACGATCACGCTGGGCACCGACGTGAAGCAGCACATCGAGCTGCTGGGCGCGACGTGGATCGCGTTCCTGATCTCGCTCCTGGGTGGCGTCTGGGAGCTTCGCGGGCTCGGGAAGGAGCTCGAGCGCGCCGCGACGGACGCCGAGAGCCCGACGCTGCGGGCTTTCGGGATCATCGTCCCGTCGCGACTCCAGAACGCCGCGTTCGGGGTCGGGACCGCGCTGCTCGTCTACTACGGCCTGGTCACGATCAGATCGGCCTGAGCCCCGAGGCGCGCGACCACGGCGCCGGCTCGTGCGTGTGACGGGCATGAGGCGGACGCATGGCTGACGACGCGCTGGTGGAGTTCTGCCGGGTGCAGTACCCGCGGCTCGTCGGCTTCCTCGGGCTCTACTGCGGGAACCGGGCGGTGGCCGAGGAGCTGGCGCAGGAGACCCTCGCGCGGGTGTGGCGCAAGTGGCCGAAGGTCCATCACCTGGACCGCCCGGACGCGTGGGCGCAGCGCGTGGCGATCAACCTCGCCAACAGTCACTTCCGGCGCCTCGTCGCGGAGCGCAAGGCACGAGCGCGAGCCGGGGAGATCGCCGAGCCGCACAACCCCGCCGTCGAGGACGCTCTCGCGGTCCGCCGGGCCGTCGCGGCCCTCCCGCGCCGCCAGAGGGCCGCGGTCGTCCTCCATTACTTCCTCGACCTGCCGCTCGCGGAGGTCGCCGAACGGATGGAGACCACGGTGCCCGCCGTCAAAGCCCTGCTGCACCGCGCGGTCCGGCGCCTTCGGAACGAGGGCGAGGTCGTCGACCCCAAGGAGGTGCCGGATGTCGTCTGACCTCCGCACGCTGTTGCACGAAGCAGCTCCCCGTCCTGCGGCGGGGTTCGACGAGCGCAGGATCGAGCGGCGGGCCCGTCGGATCACGCTGGTCCGCGTCGCCGCCGGGG
>DASQDO010000373.1:0-3079 GCA_035634135.1 Actinomycetota bacterium | reverse complement strand
AGCTCCGGATAGAAGCGCTTGTTCAGCGTCGACCGCAGGTACGGGGCCCCCGTGGAGCCGCCCGTCCCGCTCTTCGTCCCTATCTGTCGCTCGACCATCAGCACGTGCCGGCTTCGCCACGTGGCGAAGTGCTGGTCGTGCTCGAGCAGCGCCTCGGACAGGTAGTACTCGTCGGGATAACTCTCACGGTCGCGGGCGACCTCGAGCAGGGACGTGCGCCGGGCCTCGACGTCGTCCGGCGGCATCGGCAGCCCGCGCTGGTCGAGCATCGTGCAGAACGCGTCCCACAGAGTCGGCTCGGCGAGCCTCTTCTCGAGGCGGGCCCGCTCCTCCGGGCTCTCCGACACCCGGTCGAGGTAGCGCGCGTCCTTGAGGCCGGAGATGAACTCGATCTCACGGAACTGGACGGATTGGAACCCGCTGGCGGGGGCGAGGTGCTGGCGGAACTCGAGGAAGTCCTTCGGGGCCATCGTCTCCAGCACCCTGATCTGCGTGATCGCGACCTCTTCGATCGTCATCACGCGTTCGAGGAGGTGCCGGGCCCCCGACGGCTTGTTGGCCGCCATCAGGTCGCGGATGGACTCGAGCTCGAAGAGGAGCTGCTTGAACCAGAGCTCGTAGACCTGGTGGACGGTGATGAACAGCAGCTCGTCGTGAGCCGGTGGGTCGGACTGGAGACGCTGGAGCTCGAGGAGCTCCGGGACCATCAGGTAGCTGCCGTAGGAGAGGCGCCGGTCCTCCTCGCCGAAGCGGGGGGGCCGGCGGGGGTTGTCCCCCAGCTACCCGTCTCCCTTGGAGGGCTTCTTCGAGCCGGGCTTCGACGCGTCGCCGGCGTTGCTCTGCGTGGCCTCGTTCTCGGCCTCCGGCGCGACGGGCTCGGGCTCGTCGAACGACGACGACGAGTACATCGGCTTGAGCGGCCCGGCCACCACCGAGACGATCGGGGTGCCGACGTCGATCATGTCGTAGAGCTGGATCACGTCCTCGTTCGCCATGCGGACGCAGCCGTGGCTCGCGTTGTAGCCGAGCGAGTACGTCGCGCTCGTCCCGTGGAAGCGGATCGCCGGTGCGGTCCAGTTGATGGCGCGCACGCCCAGCGGGTTGCCCGGGCCGGGTGGGATCGTCGCCGGCATGTTCGCGCCCCAGGTGTCGGGGGCCGGGTTGACCCACGTCGGCATGTAGCGCTTGAGCTCGACCTCGAACAGACCGGTCGGCGTCATGTACTCGGGCTGGCCCGTCGCGACGCTCCACTCGTGCGTGATCTTCTGGTCCTCGTAGAGGTAGAGCTTGTTCTCGCCGATGCGGACGAGCAGGACCTGGTCGAAGTCCTCGGTCGTCTTCTCCGGCTTGGTGACCTTGACCTTCAGCTCGCTCGAGTCGTCGCCGGAGCGCAGCGCCTTCATGAAGGCCTTGTGGCTGTCGGCGACGTTCACGCGGCGGCCGTCCTTGCCGTCGACGAACTTCACCCAGCCGCTCGAGTAGTCGAGCTCGGCGTCCTCGACGTCGCGGTTGACCGAGGACGCGATGCCCTCGAGGAAGGCGCGGGCGCCCTTCGCCGGGTAGCGGACCGCGACGTCGCCGGTGTGCTCGAGCTCGGCCCCCAGCACGCGCATCCGCATCTTCTGGAAGAAGGAGGTCTCCGCGCTCGCCGCGAGGGCCTGGTCGATCGCCCGGCCGGCGGTCGTGAAGGCCCCGATCTTGTGCGGCGTGACGTTCCAGGTCTCGTCGTCCCACTCGACGGAGATCGTCCGGCGGATCTCGGGCCGGACGGCGTCACGGACGGCGGCCAGCGCCTCGTCGCGGTCCATCCCGCCGACGTCGACGCCGGCGATCATGGTGCCGGGGAGCATCCGGCCGTCGTACTCGTTCGAGTAGTCGTAGGTCGCGTAGGCGGCGCCGGCGGCCCCGAGGAACACGAGGCCGAGGACGGTCACGAGCGCGATCGTCCAGCGGCGGCCGAGGTGCGGCATCCGGAAGCGCTTCTTGGCCCCTATCACGTCTTTTTCGTTTTCCACGTTTTCCACAAGGCCGCCCATCGTATAGGTGTCTCGCGAGATCGCGAAAGAGAACCGAGCAAACCCGCCCAATGTTCCGTGCTTGCACCTTTCGACGCCGGGCTGACACGATGGGTCACATGACGATCTACGAGAACCTCCTCGACGGCCTCGGCAACACGCCGCTGATGCGGCTCAACCGCATCGGCAAGGGCCTGGCCTGCGAGTTCGTCGGGAAGCTCGAGCTCCTCAACCCCGGCGGCAGCGTGAAGGACCGCATCGGGATCCGGATGATCGAGGAGGCCGAGAGGACCGGAAAGCTCCGGCCCGGCGGGACGATCGTCGAGCCCACCTCGGGCAACACCGGCGTGGGGCTGGCGATCGCCGCGGCGATCAAGGGCTACCGCTGCATCTTCACGATGCCCGACAAGATGAGCCAGGAGAAGATCTCGATCCTGCGCGCCTACGGGGCCGAGGTCGTCATCACGCCGACCGCGGTGGCGCCGGATTCGCCGGAGTCCTACTACCGGGTCGCCGACCGGCTCACCGAGGAGATCCCGGGCGCCTTCCAGCCGAACCAGTACCACAACCAGTCGAACCCGGAGGCGCACTACGTGACGACGGGGCCGGAGCTGTGGGAGCAGACCGAGGGCCGGATCACGCACCTCGTCGTCAGCGTCGGGACCGGCGGCACCGTGACGGGGAGCGGCCGCTACCTGAAGGAGAAGAACCCGGACGTCCAGCTCGTCGGGGCCGACCCGGACGGGTCGATCTTCTCGGGCGGCGAGCCCCACCCGTACCTCGTCGAGGGGATCGGCAAGGAGGCCTGGCCGGACACGCTCGACCGGTCCGTGGTCGACCGGTGGATCAAGGTCGGCGACCGCGAGTCGTTCCTGACGGCGCGGCGGATCACGCGGGAGGAGGGCATCCTGGTCGGCGGCTCGTCGGGGACCGCCGTGTGGGCCGCGCTCGAGGTCGCGAAGGACCTCGGCCCCGACGACTTCGTCGTCGTGATCCTCCCGGACTCCGGGAAGAGCTACCTGTCGAAGATCTACAACGAGGGCTGGATGCTCGACCACGGCTTC
>DASQDO010000372.1:0-3592 GCA_035634135.1 Actinomycetota bacterium | reverse complement strand
ACGTTCCACTCCGCGTGCGTGCGCATCCTCCGGCGTGAGGCGCCCCGGCTCGGCCTTCGCTCGTCGTTCTCGATCTACGACTCCGCCGACTCCGCCCGCCTTCTGAAGCTCTGCTACAAGGAGCTGAACGTCGACGAGAAGCGGATGCCGCCCCGCGCGGTCGCGGCCGCGATCTCCGACGCCAAGAACAAGCTCGTCGACTCGGGTTTCTACCAGGACTTCGCTTCGAACCCGTGGGAGCGCACGGTCGCGAAGCTGTACGTCGAGTACCAGCGGAGGCTGAACGACTGCTCGGCGATGGACTTCGACGACCTCATCTTCAGGACCGTCGAGGTCTTCGACAAGTTCCCCGAAGCCCTCGGCCACTACCAGACACGCTTCGAGCACGTCCTCGTCGACGAGTTCCAAGACACGAACCACGCGCAGGCCCGGCTCTCGACGCTGCTCGCCGGCAAGCACCGCAACATCTTCGTCGTCGGCGACGCGGACCAGGGCATCTACGCGTTCCGCGGGGCGACGATCAAGAACCTGCTCGACTTCGAGCGGGACTGGCCCGAGGCCCACGTGATCACGCTCGAGCAGAACTACCGCTCGACGCAGACGATCCTCAACGCCGCCAACGCGGTGATCGAGAACAACGCGATGCGCAAGCCGAAGTCGCTGTGGACGGAGTCGTCCGGCGGCGACCTCATCACGCGCTACCACGCGCAGAACGAGCACGACGAGGCGCTGTGGGTCGCGCGCGAGGTGGCGCGCATCAAGGACCTCGGCTACGCGCTGGCCGACATGGCCGTGTTCTACCGGACGAACGCGCAGTCGCGCGTGCTCGAGGAGATGTTCAGCACGGAGGACGTGTCCTACCGGGTCGTCGGCGGCGTGAGGTTCTACGAGCGCAAGGAGGTGAAAGACCTCCTCGCGTGGCTGCGGGCCGCGATGAACCCGTCGGACGCCGTCAGCGTCGCGCGGGCCGCCCAGGCCCCCCGCCGCGGGATCGGCGACACGACGCTCGCGCGCGTCGGGGGATTCGCACAGGTCGCGGGGATCCCGCTCGGTGAGGCGTTCGACCGGGCCGAGGAGGTGCCGGGGCTCAACAAGCGCGCGATCGGCGGCGTGCTCGAGGCCGCTCGCCTGTTCGAGCGCATCCGCACCACGGCGGAGAGCGGCGTCCCGGTCGCCGAGATCGTCGAGACGGCGTGGGAGGTCACCGGCTACATGGACGAGCTCAAGTCCGAGCGCACGTTCGAGTCTCTCTCCCGCCAGGAGAACCTGCGCGAGCTCGCCGGCGTCGCACAGGAGTTCGACGAGGGCCCGAACGCGAGCGACGGGCTCACGGGGTTCCTCGAGCAGCTCGCGCTGATCACCGACACCGACACGGTCGACGGCGAGGAGGCCGGCGTCACGCTGATGACGCTGCACAACGCGAAGGGACTCGAGTTCCCCGTCGTGTTCATGATCGGGATGGAGGACGGGGTGTTCCCCCACCTGCGCTCGCTGGGCGACCCCGACCAGCTCGAAGAAGAGCGGCGGCTCTGCTACGTCGGCATCACGCGGGCACGCGAGCGTCTCTATCTTCTGAACGCGTGGTCGCGCAGCCTGTGGGGGAACCTCAACTACAACCCGCCGTCGCGGTTCCTGTCCGAGATCCCGGTCGAGCTCGTCAACCAGGCGAACGAGCGCAAGCCCTCGGCGACGTCGAAGACCGTGACGCTGCCGCGCTCCCGCCAGGAACGCGAGCTGGGCGACCCGGACGCGTACAAGGTCGGGCAAGAGGTGGAGCACGCGAAATGGGGCCGCGGGACGATCGTGGAGATCGCGCGCTCGCCCGTAGGCGTGGAGGCGACGGTGAACTTCCCGGCGGCCGGAGGCTTCAAGCGGCTGGACCTCTCCCTGGCCCCCCTGAAGCCCGCTTCGTAGCCCACGAAAGGCCTCTCGACGGGGAGGGGCCGGGCCTCTCCTCTCTAAGTGCTCCTCACGGGATGGCTCTCCGAGAGGAGGCAGCAATGGACGCTTGGTGACCGGCGGAGAACCCGAGCCGCTTTACAACCATCCCTGCGTGATCGTCATAGACCCCGACTGAGCCCGGCCAGTTCGTAAGCTCCCTGCGTGGCGAGTGCGGGCGGGGAGTGGAGAAGGTCGTGGTGGATCGCGTTCACGCTCGTGCCCTTCGGGTGGCTCGCGTTCGTCGCGTTCGCCTACGCGGGTAGGCGAGCGCGACGGCGCGGCTGGATCTCGTGGGCGATCTTGTACGGCGTCGTGTTCTGGGCGGCCACGGTGGTCGCGTCCGTCGAGGAGCTCGACTACGCCGTCCGGCAGAGCGGCGGGCTCGTGATGTTCCTCGGAACGCCGGTCCCGTTCCTCCACGCGCTTGCGATACGGCGCGCGTACCTCGACGCGACGTCCGGCGCTCACGTGACGGCGCCGGCAGCCGTGGCCGCCCCCACCGTTCGCGCCCGGCCCCCGCGGCGGTGGACGGGCATCCCCGTGTTCATGGTGATCTTCGGAGTCGTAGGGCTGCTGGCGGGAGGCATCCAGCTCGCATCCGCGGAGCCGGTGGGGATCGCGATCGTCGCGTTCGGAGGCGCGTCGATCCTCGGCGCCACGCTGCGCGTCCCGCCCCGAAGGTACGCCGCCCCCGTCGCGGGGACGGTTCCCGAGGGCGACGAGCGCGGCCTCGTCTTCCCCTACGCGGCCGGGCGAGCCCGCCGTACGACGGCCGGCGTCGCGTTGTTCGTCGTCCTCGGCGTGAGCATGGCGGTCTACGCCGACGAGTTCACGTCGCGTCGCCGTTACCTTGCACGGCCGGCCGGAATTCTCGCCGCCATCGGCGCGACGGCCACCCTCGCCTTCGGTCTGACGCCTCGGCGCGGCGGCGCGATCGCGCTGACGCCGGCGCGAGTCAGCATCGTCAACGGACGGTTCCGAGTCGCAGTGCCGTGGGAGTCGATCGCGGACGTGCGCCCTGCTACCGGATACGGGGGCCAGCCTCTGGTCGCCGTCGACGCGGTCGCCACCCGGGCCGTCGAGAAGTCCGCCGTCGCGCGGTGGGCGACGGTGTTCCACGGGAGATCGTTCGGACACGTCACGATCGAGCCGCAGGCGGCGGACGCCGACCCGCTGGCGCTGCTGCGGGTCGTGACCCACTACTGGCGGCATCCCGACGAGCGCGGGGACCTCGCCGCGCCGGGGGTCGTCGAGCGCTTCGCCGAGAGCGCCTCTGGGGGTTCGGGCTCTTGAAGATTTTTCCGGCCCCCGCGTAAGGGGAGCGGCCCCCCGTTCGTATCCCTCTACGTCAGCGCGGCCCTGGTCGGAGCGTGGGACAGCGGGACGTGACAAGAGGCGGCGGGGGAGTGACGGCGGACCGTCTCTCGGAACCATGGCCCGGTGCGGGCAGTCGACTAGGTGGGCTGCAGCGCAGGCGGGGCTGTCGACTTTACGTCGAGCACGTGGGGATGAGAGGGGGGACCGCGAGGTCCCCCTCTCCGCGCTCTGTCTCGCCTAGAAGTCGAGCATGTCCTTCAGGAAGTTCTTCGGCTTCTTCTTCGGGATCTTCTTCGACTCCGGGTTGTGCTTCTTCGCGTACTCGTAGCTCTCG
>DASQDO010000371.1:0-2172 GCA_035634135.1 Actinomycetota bacterium | reverse complement strand
CTCACGGTAGGGGAAGTCGCCGGCATCATGCGGGTCTCCAACATGACCGTCTACCGCCTCATCAAGTCGGGGCAGCTCTCGGCTATCCGTGTCGGCAAGAACTACCGGATCAGGCGCATGGACGTTGACAAATACCTCTCGGATCGGGCGGTCAGGATCGAGGAAGACGGCTGATGCCCTTCCTGTCCCCGCCCCCCATCGGCCTGGACATCGGGACGAGCGCCGTCCGCGCGGCCCAGGTCGCCACGGGCCGCGGCACGCCGTCGCTGATCTCGTTCGGCCAGGTCGCCCTGCCACAGGGCGCCGTCGTCGACGGCGAGATCCGGGACGCCGGTGCCGTCTCCGAGGCGATCTCGCAGCTCTGGAAGCGCACGAAGCTGAGGTCCAAGCGCGCCGTGCTCGGCGTCGCCAACCAGCGCGAGGTCGTCAGTCAGGTAGACCTCCCGTACGTGGCGGAGAAAGACTTCCGCGCGTCCCTGCGCTTCCAGGTCGCCGACCACATCCCCATGCCGGTCGAGTCGGCCGAGCTGGACTTCCAGGTCCTCGAGGACTTCACGACCGAGAGCGGCGACCACATGATGCGCGTCCTGCTCGTCGCGGCCGCCACGGACATGGTCGAGTCTTTCGTCGACGCGGCCTCGGCCGCCGGCATCGAGCCGGCGGGCGTCGACCTGGCACCCTTCGCCGTGGCCCGCGCCGTGAGCGCGGCCGCTCGTCGTGAATCGGGCGTCGCGGGGGCCGAGGCCGTCATCGACGTGGGCGCGGGCGTCACGAACATCGTCGTCCATCACAACGGCGAGCCGCGCTTCGTCCGCATCCTGCTCGTGGGCGGCGACGACGCGTCGAACGCGCTGTCCGAAGAGCTCGGGGTCTCGTTCGACGAAGCCGAGGCGACCAAGCTCGACCTCGGGCGGGGCGTCGGCTCCCCGGAGGCGCAGCGCGTGCTGAACCGTCAGGTCGCGGTGCTCGTCGAGGAGATCCGCGGGTCGCTCGACTACTACCTGTCGCAGGAGGACTCCGAGCCCCTGTCGTCCGTCATCCTCACCGGCGGCGGCTCGCTGACGCCGGGTCTCTCGAGTCACCTCGAGCAGACGATCCGGACCCAGATCCAGCGGGGCGCCGTGCTGTCGCAGGTGAACGCGGCGCGGTCGGGGCTCACCGAGGAGCAGCTTGCGCAGGTCGAGCCCGTGGCCGCCGTCGCGATCGGGCTCGCGCTGGGGGCGACGACCCGATGATGCGCCGGATCGACCTTCTTCCCTCCGCTTATCAGGAGCGGCGGCGCGAACGGCGCAACCTCGGCGTCGTCGTCGTCGCTGCGATGCTCGTGCTGCTGCTGCTCATCGGGTGGTGGTTCCTGCTCGGCGCGGACATCAGGTCCGAACAGGACAACCTCGCGGACGCGCAGAGCACGAACCAGAGGCTCCAGAGCGAGATCGCCGAGCTGTCGCGCTTCGCCGACCTCCAGGCAGAGGTCGACGCGAAGCGCCAGGCCCTCGTCACGGTCATGGCCGGCGACGTCGACTGGCCCGCCGTGATGACCGAGATCGCGATGGTCATCCCCGGCGAGGTCTGGCTGACCGCGATGAACGGCTCGGCCGGCGCGACCGAGGGCGCGACCCCGGTCGGCACCGAGACCGCTCCGGTCCGGGTGTCCGGCGAGGCACCGTTCGGGCGGATCTCGTTCCAGGGCAAGTCGCTGACGATGCCGGGCGTCGCCAAGTGGCTCGTGAGCCTCCGCAACGTGCGCGAGTTCTCTGCGATCTGGCTGAACACGGCGACGGCGAGCGAGCTCGAGGGAACGCTGACCGTCGACTTCGACTCGACGCTCGAGCTGAGCGATCGGGCCGCGAGCCGGCGTTACCTCGACGACGTGGGTGAGGACCAGTGAACGCGCGTACCCGGCTCATCCTGACGGTCGTGGTCTCCGTGATCGTGCTCCTCCTCGCGTACTTCCTGCTGATCAGGCCGCGCCAGGGCGAGCTGTCCGACGTCCAGGCGCAGGTCGAGACCGAGGAGAACCTGACGCTCCAGCTGCGCGGGCAGCTCGAGGCGCTCGAGCAGCTCCAGCGCAACGCTCCGCAGCTCCAGGCCGACCTCGACCGGATACGCGACCTCGTGCCGCAGGACCACGAGGTGCCGAACTTCATCTTCCAGGTCAACGCAGCCGCGGCC
>DASQDO010000370.1:0-2306 GCA_035634135.1 Actinomycetota bacterium | reverse complement strand
TGGTAAAGACTGCCAATATTCATCGGATCACGAGGAGGAAGTCTTGAAGGTATTCCGCGGAGCATTGCTCGGAGTGGTAGCCGCAGTAGCCGTCTCGTCCGTCGCCCTCGCGGCGAACGTCCACTTCAAGGACGATCCGGTCTTCACCGACCAGGGCACGACGCTGCGGGCGACCGGCTCGCTCGCCGGGCTCGGGAACAAGGACGTGACGATCACCCTGACGGCGACGGGCACGGCCAGCGACATCACGTGCACGAACAAGGGCGGCAAGGTGGCGCCGGGCCAGAACAAGCCGAAGGTCACGACGGTCGGCCAGACGTCGATCCCGGTGACCGAGGTCAAGAACGGGAACGTGTCGTTCGCCGTCGAGACCGCGCAGCCGTTCGTGACGGCGAAGCAGGCCGGCTGCCCGAACAACAACTGGACCGCGACCGTGAACGACGTCGACTTCACGAGTGCGACGATCACGGTGGTCCAGGGGGGCAAGGTAGTTCTGAAGGAGACGTTCGCGCTCTAGCGCGCTGGGAGATCTGCGGGGCCCCGGCTACGGCCGGGGCCCTTGCGCGTAGGCTAGGCCGGGGAGGGCTACGGTAATTGGTAACCGAGCGGTCTTGAAAACCGCCGTCCGAAAGGACTTGGGGGTTCGAGTCCCCCGCCCTCCGCTGCCTAGCCTTGGTAAAGGCTGCGCCCTAACCTTTACCAAGGCCGACCCTTAGTAAAGGCTCTGCCGCACGCGCCGCTCGTGCACTCGCGATGAGTTTCGGCCCCCACGCGGGTCCCATCTGGTGGGAGTCGCGAAAGGAGACGGCCGTCGTACTCGTCATCAACGCCTCGATCACGCCGCGGGACCTGCCCGAGCTGTGCGAGCTCGTGCGGGCGCTCCTCGCCGGCGCCGGCTCGACCGTCGTCTGCGACGTCCGCGCCCTCGACCGGCCGGACCTCTGCACCGTCGACGCGCTCGCCCGTCTCCAGCTCGCCGTGAAGCGGCTCGGCGGCTCGATCAGGCTGTGCGGGGCGACTCCCCAGCTCCAGAGGCTCCTCGAGCTGACCGGTCTGGGAGCGGCCCTAGGCCTCGAGGTGGCCGGGCAGGCCGAACAGCGGGAACAGGCGCTCGGTGTCGAGGAAGAAGCAGATGCCCGTGACCTCGCCCCCCGAGAGCGAGAGGACCTGTAGCGACCACGGCGCCAGGCCCCCGTCCGGCGACGGCTTGTACTGACCGAACGCCGGCATCCCGTTCGCGACCGTCGGGATCAGCTTCGAGCCGCGGCAAGCGATCCCCGGGCCGAGGCACCACTTCACGATGTCGTCGTGCGTCTGGAGCCATAGGTCGAACGGCGGCATCGACCAGGTCGCGTCCTCGCGCAGCAGCGCGGTGAACGCCTCCATGTCGTAGCGCTCGAACGCGTCGACGTAGCGCGCGAGCAAAGCCTTCTGGTCTTCGTCCTCGGGCTGGTGCGGCTCGGTTGCGCCGACGCTCTCCATGGACGCACGCGCCCTCTGCAGCGCGCTGTTCACCGACGCGACGCTCGTGTCGAGGAGCTCGGCGACCTCGGCCGCCTTCCATCGCAGGACCTCGCGCAGGATCAGCACCGCGCGCTGACGCGGCGGGAGGTGCTGGAGCGCCGCGACGAACGCGAGGCGGATCGACTCGCGCATCTCGGCAACCTCGGCAGGATCGCCGCTCGACACGTGCGACTCCGGGATCGGCTCGAGCCACGTCACCTCGGGCAACGGCGCGGGCAGCGGAGTGTCCGCGCTCTGCGCGGGGCCCAGGTCCATCGGGAGCGCGCGCCGCCCCCTGCTGTTCAGCATGTCCAGGCATACGTTCGTGACGATGCGATAGAGCCACGAACGGAACGCAGAGCGTCCCTCGAACCCTTCGTAGCTCCGCCACGCGCGGAGCAACGCGTCCTGCACGGCGTCCTCGGCCTCGAAGGTCGAGCCGAGCATCCGGTACGCGTAGGCGGTGAGCTCGCGCCGGTGTGCTTCGAGCTCCTGCTCCAGCTCGGCGGGCGCGGTGGTGGCCTCGGTCATCGCCATCAACTCTATCGACCCCGGAAGTGAGCGGAACCAATCGCGGCCCGCGCGATGAGTTTCCGAGCGCAGCCGGGTCGTAGCCCGTAGATCGTCCCCAACCGGAGGTGAGAGAGATGGGCAAAGCCGGACGCAAGGAATGGATCGGGCTGGGCGTCATCTCGCTCGCCTGCCTGCTCTACGTCATGGACCTCTCGGTGCTGTACCTCGCGGTGCCGTCGCTGACGCGGGACCTCGCGCCGAGCAGCTCGCAGCTGTTGTGGATCACCGAC
>DASQDO010000369.1:0-2508 GCA_035634135.1 Actinomycetota bacterium | reverse complement strand
GGCGGGACGCACATCATCGAGCCGCATTACATCGAAGAGGTCATCGACCCCGAGAGCGGTGACCCGGTCCCTTACGGCGAGCAGGGAGAGCGCGTCGTCACGTCGTTCGGCCGCGGGTTCATCCCGGTCATCCGGTACCGGACGCGCGACCTCGTCGTGAAGGTCCCGGCCGATCGCTGCACGTGCGGGCGGACCCTCGATCTCTACGAGGGCGGGATCGTCGGCCGCGTCGACGACATGAAGCTCGTGCGCGGGACGAACATCTATCCGCGTGCGATCGAGTCGATCGTCCGCGAGCACGAGGCGGTCGACGAGTTCCAGATCCACCTCTACACCGCCGAGGGCATCCGCGACGAGATCGAGGTGCTGATAGAGGTGCCCGACGAGAGCGTGGACGCCGAGGGGCTCGTGCGCGAGCTGGGGACCGCACTGTCCGAGGCCCACGAGGGCCTGAGGTTCGGCGTGCGCACGGTCGAGCTCGGCTCGCTGCCGCGCTTCGAGCTGAAGGCGAAGCGCTTGGTAGACGAGCGGGTCCTGGCCGGCAGCGAAGGAGAAAGGAAGTCGATGTGAACACCGCAGAGCTGTCTCCGGCGCAGCGCGAGCTCGTCGATTGCTACCAGCGCCTGGTGACGATCCTGGCCGAGCACCGCGACGAGCTGGCACCGTTCGAGGAGCGCAACGCGTCCAAGGCGACCGCCGCGCTGTGGCAGGTCGTCAACGGGCTCGACCTCGACCCCGGCCACCTCTATCACGTAGGTGTCTGACCGTCCGAGCGTTCGCGATCGCACTGTCGGCCGTGGCGATCGTCGCGGGTGCCTGCGCGGACTCGCCGGGCCGCGCCGACCTCGGAACGCCTGAGGAGCGGGCGACGCAGGCCGAGGCCCAGAGGGAGCCCGAGCCGGGCCGGCTGACCGCGCGCCCGAGCCCTGACGTCCCGAAACGCGCACGCACCGGCTTGTTCGAGCTATCGGTCGGCGAGGGCCGGCAGCCGCTGCTGTTCGTGCCGGAGTCGTACGACCCGCGTGGCCCGGCCCCCTTCGCGCTCACGCTCCACGGCGCGAACGCGGGCGCTCCGAACGGGATGAAACGCCTGCTCCCGTACGCGGAGAAAGAGGGCTTGATACTGCTGGCCGTCGCGTCGCGGGAACGAACTTGGGACGTGATCTACGGGGGCTTCGGCCCCGACGTCGAGCACATCGACGCCGCTCTGACCGAGGTCTTCTCGAAGTACGCGATCGACGCGCAGCACCTCGCCGCGCAGGGCTTCTCCGACGGCGCGTCGTACGCGCTGTCGCTCGGGATCACGAACGGGGACCTCTTCAGCCACGTGATCGCGTTCTCGGCCGGGTTCATGGCGCCGGGCAAGGCCCACGGCTCGCCGCGCATCTACACGTCGCACGGAACGACCGACCCGATCCTGCCGATCGGGTCGACGAGCCGCAAATACGTCCCGCAGCTGGAGCGCGCCGGCTACGACGTCACCTATACCGAGTTCGAGGGCGGCCACCGCACGCCCCAGTACGTCGCGACCGAAGCGGTCGAATGGTTCCTGCGAGAAGGAGGCCGTTGATGGACCTCGAGAGCGTCGACCACCTGCTGACGACTACGAGGACGGTGCGCAAGCGACTCGACCTCGAGCGAGCGGTCGAGCGGGACGTGCTGCTCGAGTGCCTGCGCATCGCCGTCCAGGCCCCGACCGGGTCGAACCTCCAGAGCTGGCGCTGGGTCGTGGTGGACGACGAGGCCACACGGCGTCAGGTCGGCGAGATCTACAGCCGGGCGATCGGCCCCTACAACTCGTTCTGGGACCAGTCGATCGACCCGGCGAACAAGAGCCTGCGCCGCGTCGTCGACTCGTCGATCTACCTCGAGCAGATCCTCGGCCGCGTCCCGGTACTCGTGATCCCGTGCGCGCTCGGCACGCCCGCGCAGAGCGAGACGTTCTTCGAGGGCCTCGGCTACGGCGGCGACTCGCTGCGCAACCTCGTGGCGTCGGGCTTCTACGGCTCGATCTGGCCGGCGGTGTGGAGCTTCATGCTCGCGCTGAGGAGCAGGGGGCTGGGCAGCGCGCTGACGACGATGCACCTGGCGCTGGAGCGCGAGATGGGCGAGCTGCTGGGGATCCCGGACACGGTGACGCAGGTCGGCCTGATCCCGGTCGCGTACTACACGGGGGACGACTTCAAGCAGGCCAAACGCCGCCCGCCCGAAGAGATCACGTACTTCAACGGCTGGAAGCAGCGCTGACGCGTCACCTAATCGGGTGAAGATGCACTCAACTTTTCTGACCGACTTCTTGACACGATTTCTGCCGTTTTGGTATATCCCCGGTGGCGAAAGCAGTACGAGTAACCGGGAGGCGGACAATGCGTAAGTCAAGTCTGGTTCTTGCAGCGGCGATGGCGGCGGGCGTCATGGGCGCGGCTCCGGCACAGGCGGCCGACAGCCCCGAGATCGGGTCGGCCGCGGTACCCATCCCCGGCACCGGGTGCACGATCTACACCCCGT
>DASQDO010000368.1:0-12240 GCA_035634135.1 Actinomycetota bacterium | reverse complement strand
GACGCGCTCGCACGCCGCCCCCCGTCCGCGAGATGGTCCAGCGCCTCGCCCTTCGCGCTCGTGACGCCGAGCGCGCGTGCGAGCTTCCCGTCTACGCAGTCGAACAGGAACGCGACGTAGAACAGCAGACCTCCGACGACGAGGCCGAGGCGCGTGCCGGTCGCGAACGCGACCCCGACTGCGAGCCCCGACACGAGCGCGAACGCGGTCACCTGGTCCGGCGTCAGCCAGCGCCTCCGCGCGAGGAACCCGACGAGCGGGACCGCGACGGGGTCGGTCGCGAGGACCGTCCACCAGTAGTCGCGCTTCTTCGCGCCCGGAGGCGCAGCCGCCGCCATCACGCGCGCTTCTCCGCAGCCGGGTCGACGAGCCCGCGGCCCCGTATCTGCTCCCACGCGCCGGCGACCATCCCCGTGACGAGGCCGGGGTCGCGGGTCTGCGCGGCCTTGCCGGCGTTCAGGATGAACAGCCCGATCCATGCCCACCACAGCGCGGCCTTGTGGAACAGCGTCTGCGGCATCAGCTTGCGGTGCAGATAGAACTGGTTGGCGAGGTTCATGCGCTGGAGCTGGTGCGAGTTCATGCGGGACGCATCGCTCTTGAGGTGGTCGCAGCGCGCCGCCGGGGTCTGGACGAGCGTGTAGCGGCGCGACACCCGGTAGGAGAAGTCGATGTCCTCCTTGTAGCCGTAGCCGGCGAGGGCCTCGTCGAAGCGTTCGTGCTCGAAGACCTCCCGGCGGTACGACATGAACCACCCGTTGAAGTACTCGAGCTTGCGGACGCCCGCAGAGTCGGAGACGCCCTCCGCGTAGAAGCCGGGCCGCACCTTCCCACTCGCCTCGGGCCACCAGCCGCCGATCCCGAAGATCCGCCGGTAGATGCGGGTCCCCAGAGAGGGCCGGGCGGGCCGCTTCGGGGTCGCACGCACGCCACCCAACTCGGGTCCCCACTTGGCGTACTCCTTCAGCACCTCTTCGTGACAGTCCTCGTCGAGCCAGACGTCGTCGTCGACGAAGAACACGGGGTCGCCGGTCGAGCGGTCGTTGCCGACGTTGCGCTGGACGGTCAGGCCGCGGGGGGCCGGATGGTGGTAGTCGAGCTTGATCCCGGCCGACGAGCACAGCGCCTCGATCTCGGCCCGGGTGGGGGTCTCGTCGCTCGAGTCGACGACGACGAGCTCGGCCGGCAGCACCGTCTGCGCGACGAGGCTCCGGACCGTCTTCAGCAGGTCGTCGGGCCGGTTCCGGGTGGCGATGACGAACGACGACTCGGCCCGAGCCGCCTCGGCTTGGTCTGTCTTTGGGGGCACGGGAGGCAGGGTACCGTCAGAGAAGCCGGGACTGTGGGAACGATCCTCCCGGCTCGTTCGTGTCACCGGAGGTGGCACGACCCGACGGAAACTACGACCGAGCCCGGGCAGGTGGCGACTTGGAAGGACGCACGTTCCGCCAGCGCGTCCTGTTCCCCGCGGGCGTCCTCCTGCTGCTCGTCGCGTTCGTCGTGACGGCGACGGTCGCGCTCGAGAGCGACCCATCGGACGACGCCGAGGTCGCCGCCGCTCCGAAGGGCAGGTACCGCTTCCGCGACGTCACGCGCTCCGCCGGCGTCGCCGACGCGGGACGTACGTGGGGCAGCTCGTGGATCGACTTCGAGGACGACGGCGATCCCGACCTCTTCGTCGTGCGCCACTGGCGCGAGCCGATGCTCTACCTCAACGACGGCGGCGAGTTCGACCCGTGGACCGTGCCGGCCGAGCTGCGAGGGACCCACATGGACCGTCACCAGTGCACCTGGGGCGAAGGCAACCACGACGGGCGTCCGGACCTCCTCTGCGTCCAGGGGGCCGACAACGGGCAGGGCGAGGGCCCGAACCAGCTCCTGGTCAACACCGGTGACGGGTTGCGGAACCGCGCCGCGCAGCTCCGGATCCAGTACGCGAAGGGCCGTGGCCGGACCGCGAACTGGGTCGACTACGACGGCGACGGCGACCTCGACGCGTTCGAGGGGACGACCGAGCGGCCACGGTTCCCGATGCAGCTGTTCAAAAGGGGCCGGGAGAACTTCAAGAAGGCGCGCGCCGGGCTCTCGCACGAGCTCTCGGTGCTGTCTTCGACGTGGGCGGACTGGGACCGCGACGGCGACTTCGACCTGCTCGTCAACCAGCACTACCCGTTCGTCACCGTCGCCTACGAGAACCTGGCCGGCAAGGAGTTCCGGCCGGTCCACCTGCCGCGCATCACGGGCAAGAAGTGGATCTCCGCGAGCTGGGGGGACTTCGACGCGGACGGGTGGATCGACCTGCAGCTCGCCGGGCGCAAGCGTCTCCGCATCTACCGCAACAAGAAGGGCCGGCTTCGTCCCGTCTACAAGACGCGCCTGAAGCAGGGGCGCGCCGGGACCTGGTTCGACGTCGACAACGACGGGGACCTCGACTCGTTCGTCGTCCAGGGCGCGCGCGGCAACCACCCCAAGGACGACTCGGTGAACTGGCGCGACTTCCTCGTCATCCGGCGCAAGGGGGGCTTCAAGCGCGTCGAGGAAGGATCGTTCCGCGGCCCGACCGAGGGCAACGGCGAGCAGGCGACGATCGCCGACTACGACCGCGACGGACGCCTCGACGTCTTCGTCACGAACGGCCTGCACTATTACCAGGGGCCCACGACCCTGCTGCGCAACGAGATGAACGCGGGGAGCTGGGGCGGCGTCGACCTCGCCGGCTCGCGCAAGAACCCGATGGGCTACGGGACGGTCGTCAAGTGGAGGATCGGCAAACGGGTCTTCAAGCGCCTCCTGACCGAGGAGGTCGTGTTCAAGGGCCAGAGCGAGGTCGGCTACGTCCACCTCGGCTTCGGCGACGCGACGGCTGCGGACGTCAAGCTGAAGTGGCCGGACGGGGACGTCGACTGCACGAGGCTGCCCGCCGGGACGGTGCTCTCGATCGAGAAAGGGAGCCTCGGCTGCCCATAGGGTAGGCCCGCCATGCCCTCTCGACCCTCTGGAAGAACGTCTCCCACGCTGTCGTTCCGCAAGCGCCGGAAGAGCCGCGCCCTGCCGGTCGCGCTCGTCCTCCTCGTCGGCCTCGCCGGCGGCGGCGGGTACCTGCTGCTCCGCTCGTCGGGAGACGAGGGGCCCGCGGCCAAGGAGAAGCTCGTCCGGGCCTGCGACGTCGACGTAGAGATCCTCGAGCGCATGTGGAACGGCTACGTCCCCAACCGCTCCGGCGACGTCATCGCGGTCGAGCACGCGCCCAACCAGTACAGCACCCGGCACTCGTCGCCGTGGCCGTACCACCAGGACGTCCCGCTCGTGCTGTACGGGCCGGGCTTCATCCGTTCGGGCCGGACCGTCGACCGGCCGGTCACCGTCGCGGACCTCGCGCCCACGTACGCCAAGCTCCTCGGCTTCGACGAGTTCCCCGAGCGCGACGGCCGCGTGCTGCAGGAGGCCTTGAAGCCCGAGCGCAAGCGCAACGGCGTGCCGAAGCTGATCCTCACGCTCGTGTGGGACGGGGGTGGTGACAACGTGCTCGAGCAATGGCCGGACGACTGGCCGGAGCTCAAGGCGCTGCTGTCGCGAGCGACCGAGTACAAGGACGCGACGGTCGGCTCGACTCCTTCGATCACGCCGTCGGTGCACGCGACGATCGGCACCGGCGTGTTCCCGCACACGCACGGGATCACCGACACGAGGATGCGCGTCAAGGGCAAGATGGCGGACCCCTGGGAGGAGAGCTCGCCGCAGCGCCTCCGCTCCCAGACCCTGGGCGACCTGTGGGACGCGGCGAACGGGAACGTCCCGCTGGTCGGGATGATGGCGCGCGACGCGTGGCATCTCGGGATGGTCGGCCACGGCGCGTACCTGCCCGAGGGCGACCACGACCACGCGGTGATGGACGAGCTCGGCGGGATCGAGTTCCGCACGAACGAGGAGTACTACTCGCTGCCCGAGTACCTGCTGGGGCTGGAAGGGCTCGAAGAGGCCGTCGCCGAGATCGACGGTCGCGACGGCGAGGCCGACGGTGAGTGGCTGGGCAACCCGATCCTCGCCCACGACGCGCAGGTCCGGTTCACGCCGGCGTGGTCGATCTTCCAGACGCAGAAGATGGTCGAGCTGCTCGAGACCGAGGGCTACGGCACCGACGACGTCGCCGACCTCTTCTACGTCAACTACAAGCCGGTCGACCTGGCGGGGCACTTCTGGAACATGGTCGAGCCGGAGGTCCAGGAGAACCTGCGCGAGACGGACGCCCAGCTCCCGCTGATCATCGAGGCCCTGGACCGTCTCGTGGGCCCGGACTCGTACGTGATCGCGCTGACGGCCGACCACGGGATGACGCCGTACGCGCAGGACTCGGGGGGCTGGGACATCGAGACGCGCGACATGAGCGCGGACATCGAGAAGAGGTTCGACCGGGTGACCCCGGACAAGCCGCTGATCCTGTCGAACCGCGGCTACCAGATCATGCTGGACCGCAAGGAGATGGAGCGCAACGACGTGACCGCGGCCGAGGTAGCCGAGTACGTGCGCGACTACCGGATCTCGGACAACGTGACGGACACGAACAAGGTAGGCGAGCGCTTCGAGGGCCGCGAGAACGAGCGTCTGTTCCTGACGGCCCTGACGCCGGAAGCGCTAGAGGAAGCGTTGGCCTGCGCCCGGGGCCGCGACGACTGAGGGAAATCGGACGCTATTCGTCCGTTTTTCCTCGCGCGACGCGTTGCGCGAGCACGCGGGCGAGGAACAGCGGGTTGCCCAGGACGTAGCGGCGCCACATGCGGCGCGGCTCCTGCAGCAGCCGGTACACCCATTCGATCCCCAGCTTGTTCATCCATGCGGGGGCCCTCGGCACCACCCCCGCCGTGAAGTCCAGGAACGCACCTACGCCGACGCCGAGTCTCGCCCCCGTCGCCTCCAGGTGGCGCTTCAGCCACATTTCCTGTAGCGGGTTGCCCATCGCCACCATCAGCACCCCGGCCCCCGCCTCGGCTATCGACCTCGCGACCTCGTCCGATTCCGACGGCGCGAAATAGCCGTCACGAGTCCCCGCGACGCGCAGGCCGGGGATCCGCTCCGACAGACGCCGGGACGCCTCCTCGGCCACACCGGGCTTCGCCCCCAGGAAGTACACCGGCCACCCGCGGGCGGCAGCTTCTTCCAGGATCGCCGGGTTGAAGTCGGAGCCGTTGAGGTTCTCCGGGAACGGGCGGCCGAAGACCCGGCCGGCTATCGCGAGCCCCGCCCCGTCGTTCAGCACGATGTCCGCCGAACGAAGGACCTCCCTGTACCCTGAGTCCCTGCTGGCCAGGTTGAGCGTGTGGGCGTTGGCGTACGCGACGAGGGCCGGGCGGTCCCGCTCGTAGAGACGGACCAGCTCCTGCCTCGCAGCGGCCGCCGTGAGGCGAGCCACTGGTACGCCGAGCACCTCGACCGTCTCCACGGTGGTGCACCGTAACTGGCTCGCGGAACGGATCGACTACCTCGGGAGTGGACAGGGCGATGAGAAAAGCGGTTGCGGCGGTTGTCGCGTTGTTGCTCGCGGCAGCGTGTACGAACAGCGACGCCGAAGAGCCCCGAGCCGAGGCGACCCCGCGGCCCAGCCAGGCCCCCAACCAGGGCCGGGCCCCCATCGCCTCCCCCGAGCCCGTCACCCAGGCCCCGGACGGATGGTTCGAGGCCGCGTGCAACCTCCCGCTCGAGCAGCTGAAGCGCGTGCGCCGCGGCTACGTCCCCGGCCGCTCGCCCGAGCTCCTCGTCGTCCCCCGCGAGCCCAACTACTTCGGCAGCTTCGCGTCGTACACGCACTCGGGCCCGTGGGACTACGTGCAGAAGATCCCGCTCGTCTTCTACGGCCCCGGCTTCATCAAGGAGCAGGGCGAGATCACGCTCGACCGCGAGACGACGATCGCCGACCTCGCGCCGACGCTCGCGGAGCTCCTCGACACGCCGTTCCCCGGGGGCCGGCCCGGGAACCCGGTGACCGAGGCGCTGCTCCCCGAAGAGGAGCGCAACGGGATCCCGAAGCTCATCGTGACGATCGTGTGGGACGGCGGCGGATGGAACGTCCTCGAGGCGTGGCCGGACTCGTGGCCGTACCTGAAGAAGATGATGGAGAAGGGGACGTCGATCGGGAACACCGAGGTCGGGTCGTCGCCTTCGGTCACGCCGGCCGTCCACACGAACCTCGGCACCGGCACGTTCCCGAAGCAGCACGGGATCGTCGACATCCCCGTCCGCGAGGGCGTCGAGCTGTTCGGCGCGTACGACGGCTTCACGCCGCGGTTCCTGCAGGTGCCGACGCTCGCCGACCTCTACGACCGCAGGACCGGCAACGAGGCGAAGATCGGCATGTTCGCCTACAAGCCGTGGCACCTCGGCATGATCGGACACGGCAGCTACGTCCCCGGCGGCGACAAGGACATCGCGTTCATCTCCGAGAAGTTCGCCGGCGAGCTCAAGACGAACCCGGAGTACTACTCACTCCCGCCTTACCTAGAAGACGTCGAAGGGTTCGAAGAGGACGTGCGCAAGGTCGACCTCGACGACGGCAAGATCGACGACCTCTGGATGGGCCACGAGGTCCTCAACGACCCGAACAAGCTCCGCCACACTCCGGTGTGGGCGCTGTACCAGACGCGTCTGTTGAAGGCAGTGCTCGAGGGTGAGGACTTCGGCGGCGACGACGTCGCGGACCTCTTCTTCATCAACTACAAGCAGATCGACGACGTCGGCCACGACTGGAACATGCTGAACCCGGAGACGCGCGAGATCCTCGTCTACTCGGACAAGGAGCTCCGCAAGATCGTGCAGTTCCTCGACGAGCAGGTCGGCGAGAACGAGTGGGTGATCGCGTTCACCGCCGACCACGGACAGGGGCCGGACCCGAAGGCCGTCGGCGCGTGGCCGATCGGCCAGGCCCTGATCGAGGAGGACATCGCCGAGGAGTTCGGAGTCGACCCGGCCGAGCTCTTCCAGGACCGCCGGCCCGTCGGCTGGTGGATCCACCCGGAGGTGTCGGCCGAGACCGGCGTCACGGCCGCGGACCTCGCGGACTTCCTCGTCCAATACCGCCTGAAGGACAACAAGCGGCCCGACCCGATCCCCGAGGAGTACCGCGGGATGGAGGACTCGCTGCTGTTCTCCGCGGCGTTCCCGTCCGAGGAGCTGCCACGCATCTGGCACTGCGCCAAGAACCGGGCATGAGGGAGGCGCGCAGGAGGAGGCGCAGCCGCGCGCTCCCGCTGCTCGTCGTCGCGGTCTTGCTCGGCGGCGGTGGGTACGTGCTGACCCGCTCGGACGGCGAGCCCGATCGCGAGCCGCCGGCGCCGACTACCGAGGCGCTCAAGACCGAGGACGGCGAGCCGGCCGTCGACCTCCCGACGAAGGCCTATCTACGCGACGCCTGCAAGCTCCCGCCCAAGTGGGTCAAGCGCATCCACCGGGGCTGGGCCCCCGGCGGAATCCGCGACTACGACCTCGTGATCGTGCCGAAGCCCCCGAACTACATGGGCACGTTCGTGAACACGTCGCACTCCGCGCCGTACGACTTCCTGCAGAAGGTCCCCCTGATCTTCTACGGCAAGGGCTTCGTCGACCCGACCGGTCACGTAGCGGTGGACCGCGAGCCCACGATCTCCGATCTCGCGCCGACCTACGCCGACCTGATGAAGTTCGACGAGTGGCCGGACCGCACCGCGACGTCGCTGGCCGACCTCTTGAAGGAGACCGACGACGCGCCGAACCTGATCGTCACCGCGGTGATCGACGGCGGCGGGTGGAACGCGCTCGAGGAGTGGCCCGACGCGTGGCCGTTCATGAAGGAGATGATCTCGGAGGGTCTGAACGTCGAAGAGGCGATCGTCGGCTCGTCGCCGTCGATCACGCCGGCGACGCACACGAACCTCTCGACGGGGACGTTCCCCCGCTACCACGGCGTCACTGCGATCGCGGTTCGTGCGCTCGACGGCTCGATCGTGGGCTCGTTCTCCGAGGTGCCCGGCAACCCCGGCCCCGCGGTGATGGACGCGCGCGTGACGATGGAGAAGAACACGCTCGCCGACGTCTGGGACAGAGAGAACGGCAACGAGCCGCTGATCGGGATGCTCGCCGCCGGCAACCTGCAGCTCGGGATGATCGGGCACGGCTCGGCCCTCCAGGGTGGGGACAAGGACGTCGCCGCGATCATGTCGCGCGGCGAGTGGGCGACGAACCCCGAGTTCTACTCGCTGCCCGAGTACGTCAACACCGACGTGCCCGGCCCCGAGACGTACCAGGAGGAGGTCGACCGCGCCGACGGCCAGGCCGACGGGAAGTGGCGGGGGCACGACGTCGAGCCGCTCGACGGGTCGCCCGCGTTCGCGCCGTGGGAGAACGACACGATGTTCGAGATCATGGAGCGCGAGGGCTTCGGCAAAGACGAGATGACCGACCTCTTCTACCTGAACTACAAGGCCCCCGACAAGGCGGGGCACACGTGGAACATGCTCGCCCCCGAGCAAGAGGACGTGATCAAGTCGGTCGACGACGCGCTGCGCGAGCTCGTCGGGTGGCTCGACGACAACGTTGGCGAAGAGGAGTACGTGCTGGTGGTCACGGCCGACCACGGGCAGACGCCGCTGGGGGGCTGGGCGATCAGCCGCTCCGAGATCTCCGGCGACCTCGGCCGCCAGTTCGACGGGATCGCGAACGAGAAGGGCGTGATCGGCCGGACCTCGGCGAGCTCGTTCTTCAGCAACCCCGACGAGATGGAAGCCAACGGGGTGACGCCGGAGCAGGTCAGCTCGTTCCTGTCGCGCTACACGATCGGCGACAACATCCCCGAGGGGGCCGAGATCCCCGACGGCTTCGCCGACCGCCTGGACGAACGGATCTTCGACGCGGTCTTCCCGGGCCGCAAGCTGCCGAAGATAGTGGAGTGCACCAACGCCCTAGCCGAGGGCTAAGGCGGCACCGGGCCCCCAACGCGCGCCTCGGCTCGCAGCGAAGTTTGTCCCTTGGTAGGAACTCTTGTTACAGTGATGTAACAAGAGCCAAGGGGGAGGAGAAGTCGTGAGGGCCACAAGACTTCTGACGGTCGCGGTCCTGGCGGGCGTGACCCTCACCTCTCTCCTTCCGAGGGCTGAAGCGAACTATTTCGGCCCTGTTGATGGTTGTTGCGAGTACGCCGATAACGCCGAACACACTGTGTATTACGAGATTGTCGGGAACCAGTCGTATCGCGACGCTTTCGATCACATCGTCGGCCACCTCGACAACGCGACCGTGATGACGACGAAGAAAGTCGATACGAAGACTTCAGCCACGGATGTCCGGATGATCGCGGACTACGTGGGTGGTTCAGGCTTCCACGGTGAATGGGACTGCACCGCGCTGAACAGCGCAGGGGAATGCGAAACGGCGAAGCTGACCCTCAACCGAGGCAGCCTCGACGGGGCGGGCCAGCACAACAAAGACAAAGTTGCATGTCACGAGATGGGGCATTCGGTCGGCCTCGACCACGCTTATCAGATATCCAGCTGCATGGAACAGGGGTTGGACGGCCCTCCTCGATTCTTCGCCGACCACGACAAGACTCACATCAACAACCACTACTGAGAAAGGTCGCGAGTGAGGGGACTGTCATGATGACTCGAGGAGGCAGACTCGCGCTCATCGTCTCGGCCGTCGTGTTCGTCTCCGGCGCTTGCGGCGCCCCCGAGGGCACTTCCGGACGTTCGAGCCCCGGCCCGAGCTTCTGGTCTTTGATCAACCGGCTCGCGGTCGACTACGAGTATCACGACACCCTCGAAGCGCTGTGGGGGGACTCGGACGTCGCCGTGATCGGGCACATGAAGAACGTCCGCGAGGGGCGGGGGCTCGGCGGGAAGAAGGGGCAAGATGTCACGACCGAGTCGGTGATCGTGACCTTCCAGGTCGACGAGGTCGTACGAGGACAGCTGAACCCCGACAGCCGAAGGATCGTCGACCTCGAGCTACGGCGTCCGTCATTGGTCAGCGTCAACGAGCTGGACGACGCGACTCCCGACGACCGGATGTTGCTTCTGATCTACGACCAAGCGGGAACGCTTCCGAACGTCGAGATCGACGAATCGGGCGCCGAGCGAGACCCCGGCAAGACCCTCTATGCGTTGACTACGCACAAGGCGCTGTTCATCGAGCACGACGGTGGCCTCACGACGCCGCTCAACACCACACCCGGTCCGTTCGAGGAATCTTTCGACGCACGGACCATCGATGAGCTCGCGCAGGAGATCAGAGGCTTCGAGTAGACGCAGGCACCAGGCCCGCTCGGCGCCGCGACGCGTCGTCACGAGCAGCACTGTGCCCTTACCCGCTCCCGCCTTGACGGGCTCCTAGGGCGGCACCGGCAGCTCGTACTCGTCGCAGCCCAGGACCTCGCCGTTGCGGCATACGTCGTGGCCCGCGCCCCCGTACACGCGGTCTATCCCCAGGCCCCCGTCTATCCAGTCGTCGGCCCGGCCCCCGCGGCCCAAGTCGTCACCCGCGCCCAGCCATAGCCGGTCGTCTCCCCCCAGGCCCAGGATGCGGTCGTTCCCGCCGCGGCCCCGGATCCGGTCGCCGGCCTCCGCACCGAGGATCTCGTTCGGGCCTCCGTCGCCTTCGAGCACGTCGCGCTGCGGCGAGCCCTCTACGTTCTCGACCATGGACAGCGAGTCGCGTCCTTCACCCCGAGCCCGGCCCCTCTCGAGGTCGACGGAGACGGGGTCGCGCGCACTCGCGTAGCTGACGGTGTCCTCGCCGAGACCTCCCCGCAGCGCGTCGTCCCCGCCCTCGCCGAGCAGACGATCCCAGCCCTTGCCTCCGGCCAGCGAGTCGCGGCCGGGGCCGCCGAGGAGGAGGTCCCCGCCGCCGCGGCCCGCAACGACGTCGTGCCCGCCGAGCGCGATCACGACGTTCATGTCGGGCCCGCCGTTGACCGCGTCTGCATGCGGCGATCCCACGACCCACCACACCGACTCGATCGTGTCGATCCCGTCGCCGGATGCCCGGCCCCCGGTGAGGTCGACGATCACTCCGCCCGCAGCACGCTCGAACGTCACGAGGTCGAAGCCCTTCCCGCCCCTGAGCCCGTCGTCCCCGCGGCCCCCGTCCAGCCCGTCGTCACCGCGGCCGCCGCGCAGCATGTCGTCGCCCGCGTTGCCGCAGATCAGGTCGTTGCCGCCGACGCCGCGCACGACGTCGTTGCCGCCCAACCCTGCGATGACGTCCGCTCCCTTGGTCCCCGCGAGACGGTCGTCGCCCGGCGTCCCGGCGATCGTGACCTCGTGGTCCTGGCACACCAGGGGGCGCGCGGCGGCCGCCTCGCCACCGAAGACGGCCGTGGCCACGAGAACGGAAGCGCACACCGAACGAGCGATCCTCGCCATCGGGAGGTCCATACCCGGGGTTCGGTAGAGAACCGGGTCGAATCCGGTCAAATCGGGAGGAAAACCGGGGGGTTCCCCGAATAGCTGGGGCGGGTGGGGGCACTGGGGCCCCCGACAAGCAGGGGGAAAGACATGCGGAAGAAGATGTCGCTCGTCGCGGTCGGGTTGCTGGCCGGAGCAACGATGTCCATGACTGCCTCACCGGCGCATGCACAGCCAGACCCCAACTGCGCGGCGACGGACCCCGTGCTGGCCTACGTCTGCCGGATCATCAACTCGGCCCCCGAGCCGGGCCCGACGATCAACCACTACTACTACCAGGTCACCGGCGCCGTCCACACCGCGTACTGCCAGGTCTCGCCGTACTGCTAGAACGCCGCCCGATCAGGAGGCCAAGATGAGAAGGAAGCTAGGGGTTTTCCTCGCGACGGCGCTCGCCGGCGGCATGATCGCGCTGGGCCCGGCGTCGCCCGCAAGCGCGGGCCCGTGCGACGAGATCATCTCGACGGACGACCCGATCATCCTGTTCGCGTGCCGCGTGGCGGGCAGCGTGCCGGAGCCCGGCCCTACGGTCACCCACTACTACAACCTGGCGTTCGACACAGTTCACTTCGCGTACTGCACGGTCTCGCCGAACTGCTGACAGAGGAGGACGGTTTGCGGAAGAGCGTCTCCACCGGCCTGGCCGGGGTGCTGGCCGCGTCGGCCCTCATGATCGCGTCGCCGGCGCAGGCCCAGCCCGAGGTGTGCGACTCGCCGGACCCGGTCGTGGCTTACGTGTGCCACACCGTCGAGAGCATCCCGGGATGGGTGCGCTACTACTACGACGAGGTCGGCCAGACCGCGCAGGAGATCT
>DASQDO010000367.1:0-6381 GCA_035634135.1 Actinomycetota bacterium | reverse complement strand
TCCAGCGGGCTCCCCGCCGAGGTCCCCCTAGGCCACCGCGTACCCGTCGGTGAGAGCGTCGCCGGCCGCGTGCTGGCGACGGGCCAGGCCCTGCGCCTGGAGGAGGTCGACGCAGACGAGTCCGTGAACTTCGTGCCGAAGTCGCGCTCCATCGCTTCGAGCCTCGTCGTCCCGCTGCGCGTCCACGGGCGCTCGCTGGGCGTGCTCAGCCTCGCGATCTCGGCCGGCTTCCCGTATCACGAGGACGACCTGCGGGTCGCCCAGATGTTCGCCGACCAGGCCGCGGGCCTGATCTACCGGGCGCGCCTCCACGAGCAGGCGGAGCAGCGCTCTTCGGACCTCATGGCGCTGGTCGAGTCGAGCCGGGGCCTCCTCGGCACGCTCGACGTCGACGACCTCTTGCAGCACGTGCTGGACGGGGGCTCGCGTCTCTCCGGGTCACGCGACGGGTTCGCCTGTCTGTTCGACGAGAACGGGGCCATCACGCGCGGGGTGTTCCGGGGGCTGGACAAGCCCGCGATCAAGAACCTCATCGAGATGCCCGAGGTGCGCGACGCGGTGCTCCGCTCGGACGCGACGTACGTGAAGGAAGGCTCGGCGTCGGTCGCCGCGGTCGGCTTCCGGACGACCCGCGGCACGCGCGGGCTCGTCGTGACCGTTGCCGACCCCCTCATCCTCGAAGGGCGTGAGGACCTCCTGCGTGCGTTCGGCCAGCAGGCGGCTTCGGCCGTGAGCTCGGGCGAGCTCTACGCGGAGGTCAACGGCAAGGAGTCGGAGCTCTCGGCCATCATCCAGACCGTCCCTCACCCGATCGTCTTAGCGGACGCCCACGGGCGCATCATCGCGATCAACCCCGCGGCGGAAGCCGTCTTCGGGATCTCGACGATGTTCTGCGCCGGAGTGCCGGTCCACGGGAACCTCGGCAACGAGGACGTCGAGCGGCTGATCTCGGGCACCGGCGGAGCGCACGCGGAGATCGAGCTGGGCAGCCCGCCCCGCACCTACAAGGCGAGCGTGAACGACGTCGAGGTGCCCGGCGGGCCCATGGGCCGGGTGCTGATCATGGACGACGTGACGGCCGAGCGCGAGATGATCCAGAAGCAGCGCGACTTCGTGGCGATGATCGGCCACGAGCTACGCACGCCGCTCACGCTGGTAAAGGGCTTCGCCCGCACGCTCATCCGCAAGGTCGACAAGGACCGGCTGACTCCCGAGGACGCGCGCGAGGGCCTCGCGACGATCGACGCCAAGGCCGCGCAGCTCGAACGGCTGATCGAAGACCTCCTGTACGTGTCGAAGATCGAGACGCGCGAAGCGACGCTGAAGGTGGACACGACCGAGGTCTCCGAGCTGCTCAAGCGGGTCGCTCAGGAGGTCATCACCGACCACCCGGGACGTCGCATCTCGGTGGAGGCCGCCTCGTCCGTGAAGTGGCCGTGCGACGAGACGAAGGTCGCGCTCGTGCTGCGGCACCTGCTGGAGAACGCCCTGAAGTACTCGGACGAGGACGTCGTCGTCAGGGCTTCCGAGGACGGGACGGACCTGACGGTCGAGGTGGTCGACAGGGGGGCCGGCATCCTCTCGAGCGACATCCCCCAGATCTTCGAGCGCTTCCGTCAGATCGACGGCTCGTCGACCCGCGAGCACGGGGGCACGGGCGTCGGGCTCTACCTGTGCGCCCAGCTCGTGCGGATGCACCACGGGCGGATCTGGGTCGACTCGACGTGGGGCAAGGGTTCGAACTTCTCGTTCTCGCTCCCCCGCCGCGAGCCGGTGAGCGAGATAGTGCACATAACGTCGAGCCCGGAGGCCCGCTCGGCCTGACCCTCACCGGGAGGAACCGGCGCCTGCCGTCCCGAATCCTTCCTCGTCATTGTCTGGGCGACGGAGGGAGCAGGACATGAGGAAAAGGGCTCTTACGGCGGTGGCGGCAGCGGCGATCGGCCTGAGCGCGATGACGGGGACCGCGGAGGCGGCCGAGGACGTCGAGGTCTGCCGGAAGTTGAACGCCTATTCCCATATCTGCGTCCGGGTCCTCGAGGGGGAGTCGCTCGTCGGCGTGACCTACTGCAACGGGTTCTTCTGCATGCACCGCGACGTGATCGTCCCGCGCTGACCGCGACCGAGCGTCAGGCCGTGTAGGGCGCAGCGATCTCTCGCGCCAGCCGTCTCGCCTCGGAGAGGACGTCGGCTGGCTCGATCCGCCGGGCCCCGGCCCCCAATTGCAGCAGCAGGGTCGCTGCCCAGCGGCGCGTCGTCGCCGCCAGCTCTACCTTCTGCCAGCCGTCGGCCAGGGTCTCGACCTTGCGGGGGTGGTAGTAGTCCGCGAACCAGCGGGACACCTCGGGCGAGATCTCCATCGTCAATGTCGCCTCGTCGCCGCGCTCACGGAACGCGTGCCGGTACGCCTCCGGGTCGAAGTCGTCCGGCACGTCGGCGGCCGCGTCGAGGATCTTCACGTCCTTCATGCGGTCGGTGCGGAACATGCGCTCGTCCTCGCTGAGATGGTCCCAACCCACCAGGTACCACCGCCCGAGCGCGGCGATCAGCCCCCACGGGTCGACCGTCCTGTGGGTGAGCTCGCCGCGCGTCGCCGAGAAGTACTCGAGCGCCACCCTCCGGCGCGACAGCAGGGCCTCCTCGAGCGTCTCCAGGTGGCCGCCCGGCGTCGAGGCGAGCTGCACGTCGATCTCGTCGCCGCCGTGCACGCCGAGGGCACGGCCCAGCTTCTCGAGGGCCCGGCGAAGGGCGTCGGCCTCCTCCATCCCGGGCGAGTCCACGAGCGCGGCCGCACCCGCGTACAACGTGAGGGCCTCGGCCGGCGTGAAGCGCAGGGGGGCCGCGAAGTAGTCGGCCATGCGGACGTGCACGCGGTCGTCGTCGATCGAGACGTCGATGAGGTCGCCGGGACCGTAGCCGGGGAGGCCGCACAGGAACACGAGCTCGAGGTCGCCGATCAGCTCGCGCTTAGGCACGTTGAACTTGCGCGAGAGCTCGTCGACGCTGACGCCGGGGTGATGGATCGCGTACGGGAGCAGCAGCAGGATGCGTTGGAGCCGGCGGCCGACGCGGCCCCCGTTCACGAGGCACCGTCCAGGAACGGCGCGAGGTGCTCGAGGACCGCCGCCCGGGCCGGGCCCGGCTCGACGATCTCGACGCCGGGGCCGAGCCCGATCGCCCACGCGACCAGAGCGTCGACGTTGGACACCTGAAGCTCGACGTCGACGGCGCCTCCGGGAAGCTCACGCCGCGGTGCGTCGGGGTGGTTCTGCTCGGCCCACCAGCGGACCTCGGGATCGAAGCGCACGGTCGCGGTCGCGGGGGCGTCGCCGAGCTCCCACGCCTCCCCCGCCACGTGGTCCTCCGCTCGGAACCCGTCGGGCACCTCGTAGGTGTGGTCGAGCATGCGAGGCGCGTCCTCGATGCGCGCGACCTTGAAGACTCGGACGTCGTCGATCGAGCGATCGCGCCCCACCACGTACCAGTTGCCGCGCCGGTGGACGAGCCCGTAGGGGTCGATCTCCCGCTCGCGTGCCTCCGCGGCTCCCCCACTGCGGTAGCCGAACGCGACCGACCGGCGTTCTAGCAGCGCGGGGTAGATCGTGGCCAGCGCCGGCTGCTCCGCGGCGAGGTCCGCGCCCCATACGACCCGGGGGCCGCTCCAGGACTCGGTCGCGGCGTCGACCGACAGCTTCATCAGCCCGCTCTCCGCGACCTCGCCGCCGCCGAGCACGCTCTCGGCCGCGAGCCGCAGGGCCGCGAGCTCGTCCGGCTCGAGGTCGAGCTGCGGCAGGTAGTAGAGCGACTTCGGGATCACGTAGCCCTCGACCTCGCTCAGGGGCTCGACCGGGCGCACCTCGATCGGGATGCCCATCGCGCGGAGGTCGGCCTTGTCGCGCTCGAAGGCCCGGCGGAACGCGTCGAGGCCGTCGGAGTCGTACCCCGCGATCTCGCGCCGGATCTCGTCGGCCGTCATCGGCTGCGACGTCTCGAGCAGCGCGGCGATGAGGTTGATGAGCCGTTCGATGCGCCGCATCAGCCGACGCTATCGACCAGGCCGGCGGCGTGTGTGCCCGCCGCCACTGCGGCGGCAAAGGTTTCGGGGATCTCGTCCAGCGACCGCCCCATCGACGAAAGCCTCAGGCCCGTCCCCCGGAGCAGCTCCATCCCGGGCGCCGGGTCGACGACGTGGACGCGGTGGCGGTCATCGAGGTCGCGCAGCTGTTCTAGCAGGGCCTCGGTCTCCGGGAGCGCGGGCACGACGACGTCGCACGGCTCGCGGGCCGCGAGGCGCAGCGCGGTCAGCGTGTGGTGGCTGACGCCGCGGTGCCGCGGGCGTTGGTCGGCGAACGAGACGCGCAGGCAGGCCACTCCCCGGCCCCCGAGGGCCGCGGCGGCGTCCAGCGCCTGACCCTGCTCGATCGCCGTGAAGCCGAGCGCTGTCCCGGTGCCGACCACGCCCGGCCCCATCGCGACCATCGCGACGTCGACCGCCTCGGCCCGTCGCAGCGCGACCAGGCCGCTGAAGACGTTGACGGTCTCGAGGTCGCCGCCGAAGGCATGGCCGGACGTGGCGGTGACGTCCAGGAGACCGGCCGAGCGCGCGGCCCGGACGAGGTCGCTCCACGCGAGCGGAAGCGCGGCCCCGTCGGTCATCAGGTAGCCGACGCGGGCGCCCGGAAGCTCCGCGCGGATACCGGCGGCGACCGCGGGGACCTGGGAGTGCAACCCGCACGCGACCACGGGCATCCCGTCGATCGAGGTCGCCTCGACCAGCGCGTCGTAGTGCTCGCTCGCCTCTTCCTCCGCGGCGAGGACGTTCGTCTGCCACGGCGTGTAACGCATCTTCACGATGTGGCCGGGCCCGGCAGCCTCCGGTCCCGGGGCGTCGAGGTCCCACAGCAAAAACCCGCGGCCCCCGGTCCCGAGCCCCAGCTCGATCCCCGTCGTGTTGACCACCACTCGGTGTCCTTGTTCGACTCGGCCGAGCATCGACGGGAACCCGTCGGCGGCACAGGACTCGCCGGACGACAGGTCGACCTCCACACGGACCAGCCCCGGCAGCTCCTCGACCACGCGCCGTACGACGCCCTCTCGAAAGGTCGCCATCTAGAGCGAGGCGATGAGCTTGGCGACCCTCTCGTCCTGCGACCGGAAGGGGTCCTTGCACAGCACCGTCCGCTGCGCCTGGTCGTTCAGCTTCAGGTGCACCCAGTCAACGGTGAAGTCGCGCCGCTTGCGCTTCGCGGCCCGGATGAACTCGCCGCGCAGCTTCGCCCGAGTCGTCTGCGGAGGCTCCTGCGTCGCGGTCTCGATGTCGGCCTCGTCGCAGATCCGCTCCATCTTGTGCCTGCGTTCGAGCAGGTAGTAGAGGCCGCGCTTGCGGTTGACGTCGTGGTAGGCGAGGTCCATCAGCGCGACCTTCGGGTGCGCGAGCGAGATCTTGTGCCGGTCCCGGTACGACTCGATCAGCCTCCGCTTCGCGATCCAGTCGACCTGCTCGACGAGCGCGTCCTGGTCGTGCTCGAGCGAGGTGATCGCGTGCTCCCACATGTCCGCTATCTCGGTGAGCACCTTGTCGTCGCGCCGCTCGACCCACCGCAGCGCCTTCTCGAGGTACTCCTTCTGCATGTCGAGCGCCGACGCTTCGCGCCCGTTGGCGAGGCGCACCCTCCGCTTGCAGGTCGTGTCGTGCGAGATCTCGCGGATCGCCCGGATGGGGTTCTCCAGCGTCAGGTCGCGGATCTGCACGCCCTCTTCGACCATCCGCAGCAGCAGCGCAGTCGCACCGACCTTCAGGTACGACGCCCACTCGCTCATGTTCGAGTCGCCGACGATCACGTGGAGCCTGCGGTACTTCTCGGCATCCGCGTGGGGCTCGTCGCGAGTGTTGATGATCGGGCGCGACCTCGTCGTCGCCGACGACACGCCCTCCCAGATGTGCTCGGCCCTCTGCGAGATGCAGAACAACGCGCCCCGTGCGGTCTGCAGCACCTTGCCGGCGCCGGCGAAGATCTGCCGCGTCACGAAGAACGGGATCATGACCTCGGCGAGACGTCCGAACTCGCCGTAGCGCGACACGAGGTAGTTCTCGTGGCTGCCGTAGGAGTTCCCGGCCGAGTCCGTGTTGTTCTTGAACAGGTAGATGTCGCCGGAGATGCCCTCCTCGCGCAGCCGGGCCTCGGCGGCCTTCAGCAGCCCTTCGAGGATGCGCTCGCCGGCCTTGTCGTGGACGATGAGGTCGTAGACGGAGTCGCACTCGGGCGTCGCGTACTCGGGGTGCGAGCCGACGTCGAGGTAGAGCCGGGCCCCGTTCTCGAGGAAGACGTTCGACGAGCGCCCCCACGACACGACCCGGCGGAAGAGGTAGCGCGCCACCTC
>DASQDO010000366.1:0-5885 GCA_035634135.1 Actinomycetota bacterium | reverse complement strand
GCAGATAACCGACTCCAGCTCGCAATGGATCAGCAGATGAGGTAGTCGCTGACCCTCGGTGTCGATCCCGGACCTGCGGAGGACGTCGTTGACTTCCCTGCGGGTGAGGTCGCCGTCCAGGAGCGCCCGGGCGATGACGGTTTCCGCGCGGGAGCGCGTCCTGCCGTCGAGCCCGAGCTGGCGGTATCGCGGCTGCAGCCCTTTTTGAACCCGCGGACCGCTCAGGGAGAGCAACCACCGGAGGTCCCGTCGGGCGACGAAGTGCCAGGTCGGACGCAAGACATGAGTCCGCAGGATCGACCCTCTCGTGAAAGCCCGCTCGACCTCCACGTCGGTGGACCCACTCAGACGCTGACCGATGGACCACTTCGCCGGTCCGAAATCTTGTGCCTGCATGGCGAGATGGGTCTCGACCACGCGGGCCGGACCACCGTCGATCGGGACGGCGAGGCCGGTTCGGTGCAGTCGCGTCGTCGCGACGTCTCTAGGTCTCATGTCGTCGAGTCACGTTTCCCCACCCGGTGACGGACGATCCGAGGGTTCACGTCGAGACCCTACCGACGCCCGTCCGACGCAGAAGACCGGCATCCCGTCGCCGAGGTCGTCGTGCTGGATCCGGAGACAGGAACCGTCGTCCGCACTGCGCGTCTCCCAGGCGACAGCCCGTACGGGATCGACCGCGCTCAGGGCGGTGTCTTCGTGGCGCTCCACGACGAAGAGCTGCTGAGGATCGATCCACGCGACGATCCACCGAGCGCCTGCGGCTCGGCAACGGCCTCACCCAACAGCTTGCGACGAATGAAGCAGTGTGGGTGTCGCGGACCCGTGCGCCCGGAACGTATGGAAGCTCGACCCGCGAGACGGAGCCGCCGCCGGGCTGTAACTCCACGCTTGACAGTCGATGGTGTCACGAGATAGAACGGCTGACAAGCCAGCGCGCGCTTCGCGAAGTCAATCCGGCCGCGGCACGGGAGGGATTGTCATGGACATAAGCGTCGAAACGTTGTCCGAGTACCGGACTGCCACCGGTCAAGACCTGTTGCTCGGCCCTGGCGCGACGTCTCTCTCGTTCGGTCCGGGTGCCTGCACGACCTGCTTCTGGTCGAGCTGTTGCACGACCACGTGCGGCGTAGTCGTGGTCGACACCGAGTGACGACGCGGAATCGATAGAACCGGAGGCTGACGGGGGGATGCGGTGGACATCAGGGTGAGATCGCTGTCGGAGCACAGGACTGCCACAGGCCAGGACGTGATGCTGGGCGGGCCCCAAAGCGAGTTCGTCTCGCTCGCGCCGGGCGGGTCGACCTCGTGCTTCTGGTCCAGTAGCTGCACGACGTGCTGCGGAGTCGTGCTGGTCGACGTCACGGACGAGATCGGGGGACCGCGATGACGAACGGAAACGGAGGAGACGGGCCCCACCTCGGAATAGTGAGCATCGGGGCGGACGACCCCGAGAACCTCGCCAACTTCTACCGCGATGCGTTCGGCGACGAGCTCTGGGGACGCAACCTTACGAAGTACGACGTGAGCTTCAGCACGTGGATCGCGGCCGGCGTGAAGCTCTCGATCGGCTCGCGACACCACCCGGACGACAGGGTCATGTTCCACATCATCGTGGACTCGCTCGAAGAGACGGCGGCGGCCGTCGAGCGCGCCGGCGGGTCCATGACGGCGGGCCCGATGGACATCCCCGTCGCGGAGGACGCCCTCGACGCGTTCAGCGACAACTACGGGAAGTACGTCAAGGGCGGGGACAAGGCGGACGTCACGTCGTCGATGGGTCAGGTGGCGATCTTCGACGATCCCGAAGGGAACCCGTTCGGTGCCATGCAGCTCGAGCCCTGGGCCACCAAGCTCTTCAAGGGGTCGGTCGTCGGCGAGTTCGAGATCGGCGAGAGCAAGGTCGGCCGCAAATCGAGCGACGCGTTCCACGCCGCGAACCCGGCCTGATCCGTCATCCCTAGCTAGTCCGCGGGCCCGAGCGCGACGTTCGGGCCCGTCCCCTTTGGCGTAGCGCGCCGGGAAAGGACCACACACGCCCATGCCCAAGATGCGGGACCGCGGTGACTCCGTCCTCGACGTCGGAGTCACGGAGGACGAGCCCGACCGCGACCTGTTGCTCGCGGCGATCCGCGAGAACAGCTTCAAGCCGGTCGTGGCGATGAACCAGACGACCGGGCTTCAGCTCGCGCAGCTGCGGCACGCAACCGGCGTCGCGTCGGGCACGGTCGGTATCGCCGAGGAGTTCCTCGCGGGGTCGCGCCTCGCCCCCGGTGACTTCGAGGTCCCCGGCTCCATCCTCAAGTACTTCGACGACTCGTCACAGGTCATGCTCGCCCAAGGTGGGCAGCGGGCGGTTCCCGCAGAGGGGTCCGTGGAGCTGCCGCCTCCCGTACGCCTCCCGCTGGACGTGGGCACCGCTCTGCGGAAGCGGCGTTCACGGCGCGAGTACACCGGTGATCCCATCACGCTCCCTCAGCTGTCCACGCTCCTCTGGGCAGCCGCGGGCGTGACCGGGAAGGTGCTGAGCGAGCTGACGTCCGGGTCCGTCGCGACGATCTCGTGCCGAACGGCCGCGAGTGGCGGGGGTCTCTTCCCGATCGACGTCTACGTCGTCGGTCTCCGGGTCACCGGGCTCGACCCCGACGTGTATCTGTACTCGCCCCCCCGCCACGGGCTGCTGCCGTGCGACGCGGACGTCGGCGAGGTGCTCGAGGGTCTGCACCTTCCCGACGATCAGATCTCCGGCCGCGAGCTCGCCGCGGCCTTCTTGTTCGTGGGGTCGCCGTGGAAGAGCATGCGCAAGTACGGAGCACGCGGGGTGCGATACATGTTCATCGAGGCCGGAGCGATGTCCCAGGGTCTGCATCTGGCCCGCACGGCACTAGAGCTCGGCGGTGTCGACTACGGGGGTTTCTACGACTCCGCCACGAATCGCGCGCTCGGGCTCGACGGCCGCTACGAGACCGTCGTCCATGCCGTCGTCTGCGGCGTCGAATAGGAGGTCTCCTGGATGAGGATCCGGCGGGACGTCTCGTTGATCGCCCACAGCCCGAACGACGTCGAGCTGCGTCACGGCATCTGGAACCCGATCTCTTACACCCTCCGCGACGAGGACAAGACCGAGAAGCTCTTCGCGATCCTCTCGGACCTCCGCAGTGGCGTGCGTCCGAAGGAGATCGCACGGCGGCACGACTCGCCGCGCTCCGACGTCGAAGGGCTGATCGACCGGCTCGTCGAGCTCGGGGTCATGGAGTCGGGTCCCGCGACGGCGATCGACTACCACCTCGAGAAGGTGACGCCGCTCGCGTCCGGCGTCGACGGGGACGTCCGCCGGGTGCGGATGCTCGGGGACTCGGCCCTCGCGGCGCGGGTAGGCGCTCTAGTCGGAGACACCGTGGGCGCGGATTCCGTCGTCCAGGTGCCCGCCGGCGACCCCGGGTGGGCCCGGCTGTGTGAGTTGAATCACGAATGGCTGACCGACGCCGTCCCGTTCGCGGCCGCCATCGAGACCTTCGAGCCGTGGAAGGACGACCTCGTGGTCCTCGCGCAGGACGTCGTCGACCCCCTCGTGGCCCAGGCGCTGAACCGCGTCGCGCGCGAGGTCGGGTTCTCGTGGCTCTACGGGGCGATGGACGGCCCGTTCCTGTTCGTGGGCCCGTTGACCGTGCCGGGCGAGGGCGGTTGTTTCGAGTGCTTCGAGCGACGCGTCACGATGAACCTGCGCGCCGCTCAGTCCTACCAGGAGTACAAGAGCGCGCTGGCCGACGGCCGGGTCAGCGGGGGGACCATGGAGGTCGCGCCGGTGATCGAGCACATGCTCGCGGCCCACCTCGCGTTCGAGGTCACCAACTTCGCCCTCACGGGCCGGACGTTCACGGTGTCGAAGGTCCTGGCGATCTACCTGCCCACGATGGAGATCTCGTTCAACGAGGTGTTGAAGCTGCCCGGGTGCGCCGGATGCGACTCCGCGCCGCTGCGCGACGAGAAGGAGCTGTACTTCGATCTCCAGGCCATGCTCGGCGTGCCCGGAACGAACACGCCGTGAAGCTCGCCTCGGCACCGCTGCACTACGGCGATCAGAGATACACCGACGGGCTCACGCGGCGCATGCTCAGCCCGCTGTGCGGATTGAACACCTCCATCCAGTCGTTCCTTCGCGGGAGCGCCGACCCCAGGATCGTCGTGGTCGGCGCCGAGATAACCGGCGTGCACGAGATCCTCGGACGTCCGCCGCCGACGCACTCGTATCACATCGGTGGTGGCGGGGTCTTCCCCGAAGAGGCCCTCATCCGGACCTTGGGCGAGTCCCTCGAGAGGTACGCCCAGCTGATGGGGGGCATCCGTCACCGGGGCGGGTTGCGCTTCACGTCGTACGACTCGCTTCTGGCAAAGGGCGAACGGGTCGTCGACCCGGAGTACCTCACGTTCTTCGAGCCGCACCAGCTGTCGCAGCCCGGGTTCCTGTTCGAGGCCTTCCGCCGGGACGCGCCCGTGGCGTGGCTGCACGTGAGGTCGCTTACCGGCGGCGAAACGACCTGGGCCCCCGCGCAGATCCTGACGCTCGGCTACAACGTCCACCAGGCCGCAGGGGAACCGTGGATCGTGTCGGCGGTGACCACCGGCACCGCTGCGCACACCGATCCGACGAAGGCACTGCGGAACTGCATCCTCGAGCTGATCCAGCTCGACACCGTCATGGGCCACTGGTACACCGACCGCGTAGCCCGCCGCATCGAGCTGGACCGCCGGACCGCCCCGATCTCCCGCATCCTCGGCAAGTTCTTCCAGCGAGGGCTGGACGCCGCGTTCTACACGATCGAGAACGCGGACCTCCCCGGGCATCACATCGCGTGCAAGATCACCGACGCCGACGGCATCCCCTCGATAGCGATCGGCCTCGGGACCGACACGAACCTCGTGGACGCCATGTACAAGGCGATGCTCGAAGGGGTCGGTGTCGTGAAGCTCGCGCGTCTCCTGGCGATCCAGATGCAGACCCGCCGCGGCGGCGCGATAGAGATCGATCCGACGTCCCTCTACGACCTCGACAACAACGTGCTCTACTACGCGCTCCCGGAGAACCGGCATCTGCTGGAGCGGCGCTTCGGCGACGACCCCGCGGTCCACGCGAGCGACTTGGACCCGGACTGGGGGCCGGACCCCGCCGCCGACGTGCGGGGGCTCGTCCAGGCTTTCGCCGACACGGGCAAGGACCTCTTCTTCCTGGACCTGACGACGCCCGACATCGCGGCGTTGGGGTTCTATGCGTTCCGGGCGTGGTCGCCGCAGACACTCGCGCTCACGTTGCCCAGCGCCCCCGCCCTCGCGCACGCCCGGTACCGAGAGTACGGAGGGTGCACCCATGCCGAGCCTCACCCTTACCCCTGAGACGCATCTACTGCTGCTGACGACCGTCGGGTTGGCGAGCGTCAGTCCGGCAGCGCTGACCGAGCGCCTGTCGGACGTCGTGCCGGCGCCCCGCGGCGCTCGCAGGGAGACCAACTACGTCGTCGTCCTCGCGGCGGTCGCCGGCGCGGGCGTCCTCCTCGCCGATCCCGTATTGGTCGTCGACCCGCCCCTGTGGCGCGCCGCGGTGTCGATCCTCGCCGGGTTGCCGGCGGGGATGCTGGCCTTCCGCGCCGATCAGGCCGTGCTCAGGTCCTACCGCCGCCGCCGGCAGCTGGAAGCGCTCGGCAGGAGCGGCCGGCTGCGGCAGCCGTCCCAGGTGGGCACGCCCGTCCGTGGGGGGCCGCACGTGCCGTCCGGCTGGCAGCTGACGGCGATCGGGATCCTCGAGGAAGTCGTCTTTCGAGGGGTGCTCTTCTCCCTCGCTCTCGCGAGCGGGAGCCCATGGGTAGCCGCGGGGCTGGTGGTCGTCGTGA
>DASQDO010000365.1:0-1817 GCA_035634135.1 Actinomycetota bacterium | reverse complement strand
GGGCGACATCGTGGCGATCGTCGGCCTCAAGCAGACCCTCACCGGCGACACGCTGTGCGACCCGAGCGACCCCGTGCTGCTCGAGGAGATGGTCTTCCCGACGCCGGTCATCGACGTCGCGATCGAGCCGAAGTCGAAGCCGGACTCGGACAAGCTCGGCAACGCGCTCCAGCGTCTGTCGGAGGAGGACCCGACGTTCCGGGTGCACACCGACGACGAGACCGGCCAGACGATCATCTCGGGGATGGGCGAGTTGCACCTCGAGGTGCTGGTCGACCGTCTGATCCGCGAGTTCAAGGTCGGCGCCAACGTCGGCAAGCCACAGGTCGCGTATCGCGAGACCGTCCAGGACCCGGTCGAGAAGGCCGAGGTCCGCTACGTCAAGCAGACCGGCGGTAAGGGCCAGTACGGACACGTCATCCTCGCCATCGAGCCGACGGGGCCCGGGGGTGGCTACGAGTTCATCAACAAGATCTCCGGAGGCCGCATCCCGACCGAGTACATCCCGGCGGTGGACCAGGGGGTACAGGAGGCCATGGCGTCGGGGGTCCTCGCCGGCTACCCGGTCGTCGACGTGCGCGTGACGCTCGTCGACGGCTCGTACCACGACGTGGACTCCTCCGAGATGGCGTTCAAGATCACCGGCTCGATGGCGTTCAAGGAGGCGGCCAAGAAGGCGAAGCCCGTGCTCCTCGAGCCGGTCTTCGACGTCGAGGTCGTCACCCCGGACGAGTACATGGGCGACGTCATCGGCGACCTCTCGAGCCGTCGCGGCCGCATCGAGTCGATGGACCAGCGCGGCAGCGACCGCATCGTGAAGGCCCAGGTCCCGCTCGCCGAGATGTTCGGCTACGCGACCGAGCTCCGCAGCCGCACCCAGGGCCGCGCGACCTACACCATGCAGTTCGACTCGTACAAGGAAACGCCCAAGAACATTGCCGACGAAGTAGTTGCCACCGTGCGTGGCGAGCCGACGAGCTAGGTAGGAAGAAAGGAAGAGGGATGGCCAAGGCCAAGTTCGAGCGCACCAAGCCACACGTGAACATCGGGACCATGGGTCACATCGACCATGGGAAGACCTCGCTCACGGCCGCTATCACGAAGGTACTGAGCGAGAACAACCCCAACGTGTCCTTCACCGCGTTCGACCAGATCGACAAGGCGCCGGAGGAGAAGGAGCGAGGCATCACGATCGCCATCGCTCACGTCGAGTACGAGACGGACAACCGTCACTACGCGCACGTCGACATGCCCGGCCACGCCGACTACATCAAGAACATGATCACGGGGGCCGCCCAGGTGGACGGCGCCATCCTCGTGGTGTCCGCGGCGGACGGCCCGATGCCCCAGACGCGTGAGCACGTGCTGCTCGCCCGTCAGGTGAACGTGCCCTACATCGTGGTGGCGCTCAACAAGGTCGACATGGTCGACGACCCCGAGCTCCTCGACCTCGTCGAGCTCGAGGTGCGCGAGCTGCTCACCGAGTACGAGTTCCCGGGTGACGACACGCCGGTCACCCGTGTCTCGGCTTTGAAGGCTCTCGACGGCGACGCCGAGGCGGCCAAGGGCATCCTCGAGCTGATGGCTGCCGCCGACGAGTACGTACCGGAGCCCGAGCGCGACACCGCCAAGCCGTTCCTGATGCCGATCGAGGACGTCTTCTCGATCACGGGTCGTGTCGAGCGCGGCATCATCAAGGTCGGCGAGGAAGTCGAGATCATCGGCTTCCGCGACACGACGAAGACCGTCGTGACCGGCGTGGAAATGTTCCGCAAGCTGCTGGACGAAGGCCGCGCGGGTGACAACATCGGCGCGCT
>DASQDO010000364.1:0-1736 GCA_035634135.1 Actinomycetota bacterium | reverse complement strand
TGCTCGCTCATCTGCCTCCGCCGGATCGAAGGCCGGTTTTGATTCAGTCTCTAAGAAGGCTCCCCCCGTTCTTGTAAGCTCCCCTGCTAAGATCCCTTGCGTCGACACTCATAGGTCAACCGGGAGGCACAGTGCTTCGGGAGCTGACGAAGGCGGACTGGCTAGGGTTCCTCGGGGTGCGGGAGGAGCAGGTGCCCCCGATCCTCGTCCTCCGGGGGACACGCAACCTCAAGGCGCGCTACGAGACCTTCAAAGCCCGCTGCCACGACGTGGTCGAGGTCGGCTCTCCGAACGGGCTGTTCGAAGACGTGCTGATCGGACGGCTCGACGGCCATCCGATCGCGTACGCCGCCGTGTACGGGCCGGCGATGGCGTCGGAGATCGCCCACGTCTTCGGCGTGATGGGCACCGGGGTCGTCATCCAGACCGGCCTCTGCGGCGCGCTCGGCGACGGCATAGGACCCGGCGACCTGATCGTCGCCTCCAACGCTGGCTGCGGAGAGGGCGGTGTCGCGTGCTACACACCCGACGTCCGGTCGGTCGACGCCTCCCCGGAGCTCGTGGACCTGGCGTGCGCAGTCGACGTCGGCGGTGTGCCGCGTCACGCCGGACCAATTTGGACCACCGCGGCGCTCCTCGCGGAGGGGGAGGCCGAGATCGCCGAATGGCACCGCGATGGGTGGATCGCCATGGACATGGAGACGGCCACCACCTACGGTGTCGCCGCTTGGGCCGGGATGCGCCGCGTCTCCGTGCTGAGCGTCTTCGACAACCCGCGGGACGGTGGCCACATCGCCTTGGCCGAGGCCGATAAGGCGGAGGCTCGGGCAGCGGGCGAGGCGGCTGCCCAGCGCGTCGTCGAGGAGCTCGTCCGAAACCTAGCATCATGACGCCGTGGTTACCGTCCAGATGATCGTGACCGGTGGAGAGCGGGCCGAGCTGATCACGGTAGGAGCGGTGACGTGGTCGAAGACGACCGGGGTTGTCCTCGGACTTACCCTGAGTCGGAATCCGGCCCAGGTGTCGGCGAGACGGAGCGCCAGGTCGGGCCGCTGGAGTGCACTTCAGCACGCAAAGCGGACTCCGGCACGCACGGCGGCGGCGCCGGAAAAATCTTGAAGAAGATCCAGGCCTGGCTGTCGATTCGGCGGCAGGGTGTTCGTCGTCTCTTATGACGGAGCCGGACAGGCCGGCCCGCGACCCAGTGCAGGAGGCAGCTCCATGGCCAAGTACGCGATCCTCATCTACGACGACCCGGCCGTCTACGCGAACATGTCGCCCGAGGCGTGGGGGGCGCTGGTCGACGCGCACAGCACGTTCGTCAAGCAGGTCTTCGAGCTCGGTGGGTCCCTCGCGGGCGGGGAGGCGCTCGCGCCCACGACGACGGCCACCACGATCAAGGGTGCCGGCACGGTGACGGACGGCCCGTTCGTCGAGACCAAGGAGGCCTTGGGCGGCTTCTACGTCGTCGAGGCGCGCGACCTCGACCACGCCGTCGAGATCGCCAAGCTGTGCCCGGCCCCGTTCGGCGGCGTCGAGGTTCGCCCGGTCGTGGACCCGACGACGAACCCGTTCTGATCGCTCCCAGCGACGAACCGACCGCGTCCGCCATGCAGGCGGACGCGGTCGCTGCCGCGCTGGCGCAGGCCCACCGCTCCGAGTGGGCCTTCGTGCTGTCCGCCACGGTGCGCGTCGCGGGCGACCTGGACGTCGCGGAGGAGTGCGCGCAGGAGGCG
>DASQDO010000363.1:0-7262 GCA_035634135.1 Actinomycetota bacterium | reverse complement strand
CTCGAGGACATCCTGAGGGATGGGCGAGTCGACCGCCAGACCCATGAGGGCCTCGCCCCCGACGGTCTGCCGTCCGACCTGCATGTTCGCGATGTTGATCGACGCCTCGCCCAGGAGCGTGCCGACGATGCCCACGACGCCGGGGCGGTCGACGTAGCGGAAGAACGCCATCACCGGGGCGAACGCCATGTCGAGGTCGTAACCGTAGACGCGCACGAGCCGCTCGGTGTCGCGTTTGCCGACGAGGACGCCGGCGACCGAGACCGTCTCGTCCTCGGACGACGCCCGCACCTCGATCAGGTTGACGTAGTCGAGCGACTGCGACGACTTCGACTCCTCGATCACGATCCCCCGCTCCTTCGCGAGCAGAGGGGCGTTGACGAACGTCACCGGCTCGTGCACGACTGCCGAGAACGCACCTTTGAGACCCGACAGCGTGAGCGCCCGCGTGTCCTGCTCGCCCAGGCCCCCGTGGTACTCGAAACGCAGCGACTCGACGCCCGAGCCCGAGAGCGCGACCGCGACGCGGCCCAGCCGCTCCGCGAGCTGGACGTAGGGACGCACGGGCTCGGGGATGTCGGGACCGATGTCGATGTTGACGGCGAACGGGACGAAGTCGCCGCGCAGCGCGAGCAGGACCTGCTCGGCTATTGCCATGCCGGCCTTGTCCTGGGCCTCCGCCGTCGACGCGCCGAGGTGTGGCGTCACGACGACGTTCGGGAGGGAGAACAGCGGGTGCTCGGTGACCGGCTCGCCGTCGAAGACGTCGACCGACGCCCCCGCGACCGTGCCGTCGCGAACCGCTTCCACGAGCGCGGACTCGTCGATGATCCCGCCGCGCGCCGTGTTCACGACCCTGACGCCGGGCCGGCACGCCTTCAGCTCGTCGGCCCCCACGATCCCGACCGTCTCGGGGGTCTTCGGGAGGTGGACCGTCAGGAAGTCGGCGCGGGCGCAGACCTCCCGGACGTCGTCGAGGAGCTCGACGCCCATCTGGGCCGCACGCGGCGGAGCGACGTACGGGTCGTAGGCGACGAGCCGCATGCCGAAGGCGCTCGCGCGCTGCGCGACGAGGGTCCCGACCCTGCCGAGGCCGAGGATCCCGAGCGTCTTGCCGTGGAGCTCGACCCCCTGCCACCGCTCGCGCTCCCACGAGCCGGAGACGAGCGCCGAGTGGGCCTGTGGGATGTTGCGGGCCTGGGCGAGCATCAGCGCGACCGTGTGCTCGGCCGCCGAAAGGACATTCGACTGAGGGGCGTTCACGACGAGGATGCCGTGGCGGGTCGCCGCGTCGACGTCGACGTTGTCGAGCCCGATCCCGGCGCGCCCGACGACCTTGAGGCTCTTGCCGGCCTCGAGCACCTCCGCGGTGACCTTCGTGCCCGACCGGACGATCAAGGCGTCGTAGTCGGGGATGACGCCGAGGAGCTCGTCGGGCGACAGCCCGGGCCGGACGTCGACCTGGACGTGCTCGCGGAGCCGTTCGACACCTGCGGCGGAGAGCTTCTCGGAGACGAGGACCTTCACGGGCCGCATCGTACAAGTCGGTCTAGGACGGCAGCTCCCCGCCGTAGCGGTACTCGGGAGCCCCTATGCAGAGCTTGTCGTCGCGGCCGTCGGGGGCGAAGCCCACCGCCCGGTAGAAGGCCTGGGCCCGGTCGTTCACCTGGACGACCCACAGGACGGCGTCGCGAAAACCGCGGGTTCCGAGATCGTCCTTGACGTGGGTCATCAGGACCCGGCCGGCTCCCCTGCCCCACGTGTCGGGATGGAGGTAGAAGCCGTAGATCTCGGCAGTCGTAGCCGGGTCGAGGTCGTCGTCGCGCGACGGCCCGTAGCGCGAGTAGCCGGCGACCTCGGCGTCGACTTCCACGACGGCCACTTCGGACTCGCCGGTCTCGATCTCGCGGCGCCATTCGGGCGCGAGTCGCTCCTCGGTCAGCTCGTCGAGCGCTTCGTCCGAGATGACGCCCCGGTACGCCGCGTTCCACGACGCCACGTGGACGCGCGCTATCGCCGGAGCGTCGTCGGGGGCCGCCGGGCGTGCCTTCACGCGAGCTCCCCCACCACGTAGTCGATGCAGCGCGTGAGCGCCTCGATGTCGTCGGGCTCGATCGCCGGATACATGGCGACCCGTAGCTGGTTGCGGCCGAGCTTGCGGTACGGCTCGGTGTCGACGATCCCGTTCGCGCGGAGCGCGCTCGCGATCGCCTTCGCGTCGACACCGTCTGCGAAGTCGATCGTGCCGACGACCGCGCTGCGCTGTGCCGGGTCGCGCACGAAGGGGGCCGCGACGTCGCTCGCCTCCGCCCACGCGTACAGGAGGTCCGCCGAGCGCGCGCACCTTCCGACGGTCCACTCGAGGCCCCCGTTGGCGAGCATCCAGTCGAGCTGCTCGGCCATCAAGAAGAGCGTCGCGAGGGCCGGGGTGTTGTACGTCTGGTCCTTGCGCGAGTTCTCGACCGCAATGGCCAGGTCGAGCGACGCGGGGACGTAGCGGCCGGACTTCGCCACGGACTCGATCCGCTCGAGGGCCGCGGGCGAGAACAGCCCGATCCACAGTCCCCCGTCGGAGGCGAAGCACTTCTGCGGCGCGAAGTAGTAGACGTCGAACTGCGCCGGGTCGACCGGAAGGCCGCCTGCGGCCGACGTCGCGTCGACGACCGTCAATCCCTGCGGGGCGACGCGCCGGACGGGCATCGCGACGCCGGTCGAAGTCTCGTTGTGCGTGAGGGCATAGAGGTCGGCGGCAGTCGAGGGGGCGGGCTCGGGATGGGAGCCAGGCTCCGCTTCCAATACCTCCGGCTCGTGCAGGTGAGGCGCCGCTCGGACCGCGGCCGCGCACTTCGCGGAGAACTCGCCGAACACGTAGTGACGACTGCGCCCCTCGACGAGGTTGAACGCGAGCGCGTCCCAGAACGCGGTCGCACCACCGTTGCCGAGCACGACCTCGTATCCGTTGGGCAGGCCGAACAAGGTCGCGAGACCTTCGCGCAAGCGCCCGACGACGGACTTGACGCCCTTCTGCCGGTGGCTCGTGCCCAGGTAGCCGGGCGCGGCCGCGGCCAGTGCCGCGACGGCTTCGGGTCGCACCTTCGAAGGGCCGGAGCCGAAGCGGCCGTCGGACGGACGCAGCGCCGGTGGGATCAGGATGTCGCTCGGCAAGGACGCGGCCTCCAAACGGTAGGCGTTGGTAGGGTCGCGCGAAACCTACTGGACGGAACGAGGCGAGCATCATCGAGCGCATCAGCACACGCGTCGGGGCGATAACCGAGTCGTCGACGCTCGCTCTCGATGCCAAGGCGAAGGCGCTCAAGGCCGCCGGCGAGAACGTCATCGGGTTCGGCGCCGGCGAGCCCGACTTCCCGACCCCGGCTCACATCGTCGAGGCGGCGGCGGAGGCCGCTCGCCACACCGTCTACCACCGCTACACGCCGGCGCCGGGCCTGCCCGAGCTCCGGGCCGCGATCGCGCGCAAGACCCAGCGCGACTCCGGGTACGCCGTCCAGCCCGAGCAGGTCCTCGTGTCGAACGGCGGGAAGCACGCGCTCTTCAACGCGTTCCTGACGCTGCTCGACGAGGGCGACGAGGTCATCGTCCCGGCCCCCTACTGGGTCAGCTACCCGGAGGTGATCAGGCTCGCCGGCGCGACGCCGGTCGAGATCCCGACGACCGAGGCGACGGGGTTCAAGGTCTCGCTCGACGACCTCGAGCGCGCGCTGACGCCGCGCACGAAGATGCTCCTGTTCGTGTCGCCCTCCACCCCGACGGGCGCCGTGTACTCGCCAGAGGAAGTGCGTGCGATCGGCGAGTGGGCAGTCGAGCGCGGGATCTGGGTCCTCACCGACGAGATCTACGAGCACCTCGTCTACGGCGACGCCAAGTTCGCGTCGATGCCGGTCGAGGTACCCGAGATCGCGAACCACTGCGTGGTCGTCAACGGCGTCGCGAAGACGTATGCGATGACGGGCTGGCGGGTGGGCTGGATGATCGCCCCGGCCGACGTGACGAAGGCTGCCGCGTCGCTCCAGTCGCATGCGACGTCGAACGTGTCGAACGTCGCGCAGGCCGCAGCCCTCGCGGCGGTGTCGGGCGACCTCCAGGCCGTCTACGAGATGCGGGAGGCGTTCGACCGGCGCCGCGTGACGATCCACAAGATGCTGAACGAGATCCCGGGCGTGATCTGTCCCGAGCCCGAGGGAGCGTTCTACGTCTTCCCGTCGTTCGCGGAGTGGATCGGCCGCGACGTCGGGGGCGTCACGATCGAGAGCGCGGCCCACCTCGCCGAGGTGATCCTGGAGAGGGCGAAGGTGGCGATAGTGCCGGGCGAAGGCTTCGGGGCCCCGGGCTACGCGAGGCTGAGCTACGCGCTGGGAGACGACGACATCCGCGAAGGCGTGGGCCGCATAGCGGACCTGCTGCGCTAGCGCCCGACCCAGCTGGACGTCGGCTCTGTCCATCGACGCATTATGTGCGTCGCAAGAGGTGTCTGACATGTCTGACACCTCGAGAGCAGGGGTGTTCGCCCCCGACGCGGCTGCGCCCCCGGGAGACCCGGGGGCGCAAGACCTGCGTTCGTTGTGTAGCGGCTCTTACTTCAGCTTCAGGTTGAAGGCGTCGAAGCCACGGAACGAGTCGTTCGTGTACAGCTTGCCGTTGTGCCACAGCGTCGAGTACGTCGCCGAGTCCTCAGCCTGGTAGTGGGCGATCTCGGTCGGCAGCTGGCCGTCGACGTTGATCAGGCTCCACCCGCCGGTGAACCACGTCACGGCGACGTTGTGCGTGCCGGGCTGCCAGTCGAGGCCGTGCGAGAGGCACCACGTCGGGACCCAGCCCTGCAGGTGGCCGACGGGAACCGTGTCGTCGCCGCCACGAGGAGGAGCGAAGCTGCCGACGAGGAGCGGGAGCTGCGGGTTCTCGATGTTGTAGATCCACACACGGCCGGTCGGGCTGTTGCCGCTGGCGCACTCGTGGGCCGCGAACGCCTCGTCGTCGATGGCGAGGAACTGGCCGTCAGAGCTGGCGACCGCGTAGTGCGAGTACTGGATCGCCGGGTTGAAGATGCGGGAGACCAGGGCCGGGGCCAGCGGGTCCGACACGTCGTAGATCTGGACCTCACCGGTGCCGATGGCGCCGGCGCAGAACATCAGCTTCGAACCCTTGCTGATGCGGAACGAGATGTCGTGGCAGTCGGTCGTCAGCGTCGAGAGCTTGCCCGCGACCTTCGGGCTCTTGGGGTCGGACACGTCCACGATCGCAGGGCCGGCACCGGGGCCACCCGAGAGGCCGCCACCCGCCGTGTAGACGTAGTTCGTGCCCGGGTACGGCTTGTGGGTGTGGTTCTTGCCGGTGTTGACGGCGCCGAGGATCTTGGGCTTGCGGGGGTTCTTGACGTCGACCGTCATGAGGCCGTTGCCGGCCTGCGGGGCGCACTTGTTCGTCGCGAAGCTGACGACGATGAGGCCCGGCTTGACGACCTCGACGTCGTTGTCGTTGCCCGGGCAGTGCAGGAACCCGACCTTCTTGGGCACCTTGCCGGAGACGTCGTAGATGCGGATGCCGCCCTCTTCGGGCGCCGAGCCGCGATCGACGGACTCGTCCCCGTCCATCTGGCCCGTGTAGACGTACTTGCCGGAGGCCGCGAGCTCGGTCCCCGAGAAGTACTGGTCGTTGAACACGTGAGTCACGTTGTCGGACTTCACCGGCTCCGCCTGCTCCGCGGCGCCTGCCGGGATAGCGGAGGTGAGTGCCAGGGCCATCATCGCCCCGAGTACACGGAATCCCCTCACCGTTTTCCTCCTTGTATGGATGCGCCGCGTCGGCGGATCTGCTGGCTACCCAATACGACGCCAGCGCCTGCGCTCCTGCGTCGAGGCCCGCGGCGGTCTCGGGGGATCTAGCGGGCGGCAGCGCGGGCGAGCCCGGCGAGGATCCGCAGGTCTCTGCGGAACACCCGGGCCATCAAGGGCTTGAACGCCGTCATCCCGATCGCTCCGAGGACCCCCAGGGGCGGGCTCAGCTCCTCCCGCCACCACACGTGGGTGCGGCGGCCGGCCACCGGCGTGAGCTCGATGATCCCCCGCCCGGTCACCCAGCCGAGGTGCTCGATCACGAGCCGCCGGGGCGGGTCCCATTCACCCACCCGGACCCGGTCGCGGGTCGTTATCCCGCCGATCCGGATCGTGGCCTCCGCCTCGACGCCGACGCCTTCCCGGACGTCCGACACCACGACGAAGTCGCTCGCCTCGAGCATCCAGTCGTCCTGGTGCTCCCAGTCAGTGATCAGGTCCCAGATCGACTCCGGGGGCCCCGAGCAGACCTCGGTCATCTCCAGGGCGACGACCTTGTCCCGGCGTCCGGCCGAGGCCGCCCGCGGTCTGGTCAGGAGGTGAGCTTCTTTCTCAGGAGGTCGTTGACCATGCCGGGGTTCGCCTGGCCGCGGGTCTTCTTCATGACCTGCCCGACGAGGAAGCCGATCGTGTTCGTCTGGCCGCCCCGCACCTTGTCGGCCGCGTCGGCGTTCTCGGCGATGACCTCGTCGACGGCGGCTTCGATCGCGCCGGTGTCCGACACCTGCTCGAGGCCCTTCTCGCGCGCCACGGCGTCGGCGTCCGAACCGGTCTCGAACATGCCGGCGAGGACGAGCTTCGCCTGCTTCCCCGAGACCTTGCCCGAGTCGACGAGCTCGACGAGCCCCGCGAGCTGGCGCGGGGCGATCTTCGACTCGCCGAGCTCGATCCCGGCCTCGTTCAGGAGCCCGAAGAGGTCGGCGATGATCCAGTTCACGATCTTCTTGGCCTGGCCGCCGTAGGCGCGTGCGGCTTCCTCGAACCAGTCGGCGGTCGCCTTCGTCGCCGTGAGGATCGCGATGTCGCCCTCGGCGAGCCCGTACTCCTGCGCGAACCGCTCCCGGCGGGCGGCCGGGAGCTCGGGGAGCTCGGCGCGGACCTTGCCGACCCATTCGTCGCCGGGCTCGAACGGCACGAGGTCGGGCTCGGGGAAGTAGCCGTAGTCGACCGCGAACTCCTTGGTCCGCAGCGACGACGTCGTGCCGGACTTCTCGTCGAAGTGCCGCGTCTCCTGGATCAGCGACTCGCCGGCGTCGAGAGCGTCGCGCTGGCGTCGCTCCTCGTACTCGAGGGCCCGGCCCACCGAGCGGATCGAGTTCATGTTCTTGACCTCGACCTTCGCCCCGAACTCCTTCTCGCCGCGACGCCGGACCGAGACGTTCGCGTCGACGCGCATCGACCCTTCCTCCATGC